>JBBKWW010000026.1:0-4375 GCA_037969155.1 Moraxellaceae bacterium | reverse complement strand
CAGATCTGCACAGAGTCTTCACCTGTACGCAAGCATTCTCGATTAGAATCAATGACTGCCCTCTTGATTTTTTTGACGGGAACTACCTGCCATGTTGTTATCACGCCGCCGTTTTTTTATTGTCAGCCTGATGCTGAGCCTCACTGCTTGTTCCACGACGCCAAAAACACCAATCACCGCCACAGCACAACCTATTGCGCGTGAACCGGTGATTGCGTTGGCTCTCGGCGGTGGTGGCGCCAAAGGCTTTGCCCATATTGGCGTGATTAAAGTCTTAGAATCACATGGCATTCGACCCAAAATCGTCACTGGAACCAGTGCGGGTAGTTTTGTTGGCAGTATCTATGCCAGCGGTAAAACGCCATTTCAACTGCAAGAAATCGCACTGAAACTCGACGAAAAAGACCTGCGCGATCTGACATTAAGCAAACAAGGCTTTGTGATCGGCCAAAAACTGCAAGACTATGTCAATCAACAGGTCAACAACCTACCGATGGAGCGTTTTCCGATTAAATTTGCCGCAGTCGCGACCCGCCTCGACAATGGCCAAAAAGCCGTATTTACTCGTGGCAATGCTGGTCAAGCGGTGCGTGCCTCATGCAGTATTCCAAATGTGTTTATTCCCGCGACGATTGGTAAAATACGCTATGTCGATGGTGGTCTGGTCAGTCCGATTCCAGTGGAAGTCGCCCACGATTTAGGTGCGGATTTGGTGATCGCGATTGATATCTCTGCCCGTCCAAAAGCCGGTGACACCACCAGTGTGTGGGGGTTACTCGATCAAACCATCAATATCATGGGCATGCAGGGCATTAGCCGTGAACTCAGCCAAGCAGATGTGGTGATTCAACCGAACATCAATGGCTTGGCGGCACTAGATCTGACCCAGCGCCACCAGACAATCTTAGAAGGCGAACGTGCTGCGCAACAAAAATTACGCCAGATTGATCAAATGATTGCTCGCTTTAAGGCCTCACCCGCTGCCTTTAAACCAGCACCTCGCGCACGAATTCAGTAAACTTCCAGCCCTCCTGCCCGTCACTGTTCACGCAACACGGGCATGACAACAACAGACCCTTAAGACTGCCGCATTAATAAAAAATTGGCGATCTGCCGCAAGCCATCCGCTGCGCTTGGCCAAGCAGACAAGCTCTGTAAAGCTTGATGGTGTAAATCTTTCGCCAACTGTTGCGCCGCATTTAATCCCAATAACGAGGGATAGGTCGATTTTTGTAATTTTTGATCTGAGCCCGCCGGTTTACCCAACATCTCTGTGCTGGCGGTCACATCCAGCACGTCATCTTGTACTTGAAAGGCCAGACCTAAGGCTTGCGAAAACTGCTGGAGTTGTTGCATCTGTACTGGTTCAGCCGACAGATCAGCCAAGACGCCAGACGCTAATGCACCCATTTTGACTGCCGCCGCAATCAACGCACCCGTTTTATTGAGATGAATCTCACGCAAGGCGACCTCATCCAGCTGCTGCTGCTCAGCCTGTAAGTCCAACACCTGACCTGCGACCATGCGACTGCTCGCGACTGCTAACACTTTCACCTGCTGCAACTGAAGCAGCGGGCTCGATGACTCGTTCGGTGCGTCAGCAGCATGCTCGAAAATATTGCTTGCTAAGACCTCGAATGCCAGCGATTGCAACACATCACCGGCCAGTAACGCATTCGCCTCGCCATATTGCACATGACAGGTCGGTTGGCCACGGCGCAACGCATCATCATCCATACATGGTAAATCATCATGCACCAGCGAATAACAATGAATCAACTCTACCGCGACGGCTGCACGGCGGGCAGCGGCATTGATCGGCTGCCCCATCGCCAAACAAGCGGCATAGCACAAGGCGGGTCGCACACGCTTACCACCGAGCAAGACGGCATGACGCACTGCATCGGCGAGAATGATTGGCCAATGTTGCTGATCGAGGACACTCAATAGATCGGCTTGGACTTGCTGCTGACTACTGCTGAGTATCTCAGACGAGGATCGGATCGCTTGCACAGATTCACCTACTCAGTTTGGCTAGATCAGGTCGGATATGGTGATAGATTAGGCAGGGTGAACCTAGTATTTTCCCAAAAAAATCGTATAAAAAACGCACCCCAAAGGATGCGTCGTTTTGCACAACAACTGCAATGCTTATTCAGCAGCAGCCGGTGCAACTTTCGCAGCTTTACGCTGTGGCAGTTTTTCACGAATACGCGCTGATTTACCAGTACGATCACGCAGGTAGTACAGTTTAGCACGACGCACATCACCACGACGCTTCACAGTGACGCCACCGATAATCGGTGAGTGGGTCTGGAATACCCGCTCAACACCAATACCGCTGGAAATTTTACGTACAGTGAACGCAGAGTTTAGGCCGCGTTTTTTGATGGCGATAACCACGCCTTCAAATGCCTGTAGACGCTCACGGTCGCCTTCTTTAACTTTAACGTGTACGATTACTGTATCACCTGGCGCAAAGGCAGGGATATCAGTTCTCAGTTGGGCTTGTTCAACGATTTGAACCAGAGGATGTTTGCCACTCATGTGGGCGACTCCAAATGCTGTGGTCAGATGACCACTGGGGACAGAGGCTTAAGCGCATATCTCCCGTTAACGATAGACCATACTCACTAAATCAAAAATTTAGCGCATATCATCTGCTTGTTTTGCAGTAACCGACCATTTAGGCTACTGAGTGGTTGGTTTGGTTTCCGCCACTATGGAAATATTTGCATCCTGCAACCAGCGTTGCTGCTGCTTGCTGAATACGACATGACTCAACAACTCAGGGCGCCGCGCTTGTGTGCGCTCTACCCGACGCAAGAAGCGCCATTGTTCAATCTTTAAATGATGCCCAGATTTTAAAATCTCTGGCACTGGCAATCCTTCGAACAGATCTGGCTTGGTGTAGTGCGGACAATCGAGCAACCCATCGACAAATGAATCTTGCTCTGCCGATGCGTTATCAGTCATCACATTGGGTAATCGACGAATCAAACTGTCCATCAACACCATGGCGGGCAGCTCACCGCCCGTCAGCACGTAATCACCAATCGACCACTCAGCATCGACATACTGCTGAATCAGCCGCTCATCAATGCCTTCATAGCGACCACAGAGCAGAATCAAACCGTCATGCTGCACCAAAGACTGCACACCGCTTTCGCTGAGCGTCTGACCTTGTGGTGATAAATACACCACAGGGACGTGCTGCAAGCCACGATCTGCGGCCAATTGCTGAGCGTGCCGAATCGCACGCGCGAGCGGGTCAGCCATCATCAGCATACCCGGACCGCCACCAAACGGACGCTCATCGACTTTACGACAAGTATTCTCGGCAAAGTCACGCGGATTAATACAGACCAACTGCGCCTGTGTACGCCGAATTGCCCGTCCCGTGATGCCATGTCGCTCAATCGCGTCAAACATCTCCGGAAACAAGCTAATCACCGCAAACCACATCTGCATCCGCTCCTGTGGCAAGGCGGGTGAGGATTAATAATCCACACCCCAGTTTACATCCATACGACGCGTGGCCAAATCGACCTGTGCAACCGTACTGGTATGCCAAGGAATCAAGCGCTGCTCTTGATCAATACTGCCATCAGATGGCTTGACCACGATCACATCGTTTGCGCCAGTTTCGAACAACTCAGCAATCACACCCAGTAATGGCTGCGGCTGTGTCTCGTCTTCGGCCAAACCATATACCGACAACCCAATCAAGTCCGACCAGTAATACTCGTTTTCACCGGCGGCAGGCAGCTGTGACTGCGACATCCACAGCACAGTACCCGCATAGCGGTCAGCTGCACTACGATCTTCGATCTCAGCAAAACGCGCCACAATCCCTTTAGATTGGGTACGCCAACGCTTCACAGTCAGCGTCTGCCAACCTTCTGCGGTTTCGATCCACCACGGCTGATAATCAAAAATATTGGTCATCGGATCGGTATCTGAGTAAACCCAGAGCCAGCCCTGAATTCCAAATGGCACGCGCAACTGACCGACCCGAACTAAGTCATCAGGCTTTGATATTGCGTTTGATTGTGGCATTGGCATCAATCCTCAGCGCAATCCAATACTACACAGCACTGGACTGATCAACAGTGGATTAAGCAGCAGGTTGTGCTTTGGCATTTTGTGCTGCTAGCGATGCAACACGCTCTGAAGGCTGTGCGCCTTGTTGTACCCAATAGCTATAACGCTCAGTGTTCAAGCGAACTTTTTCGGCAGCGCCTTGGGCAGTCGGGTTAAAAAAACCAATCCGCTCAATAAAACGACCATCACGCGCATTGCGGCTGTCGGTGACGATGACTTGGTAAAACGGACGTTTTTTGGCGCCACCACGGGCTAAACGAATTACGACCAT
>JBBKWW010000025.1:0-24533 GCA_037969155.1 Moraxellaceae bacterium | reverse complement strand
AGTTTAAGCTGATCGCTGCCGTCAGAGTGGTTTTACCATGGTCGACGTGACCGATGGTGCCGACGTTGACGTGCGGCTTGTTACGTTCAAACTTGGCCTTTGCCATAGTGATCTTCCTCGTTCACGCCGGATGACAACGCACCCGCCTAGTCCTAATAGATAACCAATATTTAATAACTAAAGATTGGTATTCATCAAAAAATCTTGTATTTTAGGTTGAAAACCTAAACAGAAAGACGGTCAAAGACCGCCCTACATCATTCAAGATCATACAAAATGGAGCTCTTATCCAGATTTGAACTGGAGACCTCTCCCTTACCAAGGGAGTGCTCTACCACTGAGCTATAAGAGCAAATTTAAGCAGCACATCAACAAGATCAGTCATGGAGCGGGAGACGAGGGTCGAACTCGCGACATTCAGCTTGGAAGGCTGACGCTCTACCAATTGAGCTACTCCCGCACAGCTGAGCTGCACGATCTGACCTGATGATCAAATTTGGTGGTGGGAGAAGGATTCGAACCTTCGAAGCTTTCGCGACAGAGTTACAGTCTGTTGGGTTTGACCGCTCCCCAATCCCACCTTAAAACAAGACAGCGAACTGTCTAGCACGCTTGGCAATTTCACATGGTTTAAATGGTGCCGGCACCAAGAGTCGAACTCGGGACCTACTGATTACAAGTCAGTTGCTCTACCAACTGAGCTATACCGGCGGCAAACAAACACACGTTCGATCAGCATCGAAGCGGCAAACATCATAACAAAACCAGACGATTAAGCAAGCCCTTTTTTGCATAAAACCAGCAAAAACCGCTCAATCAATCGCCAAACCGCTTGCAGACAGCTCAACAGCGCGTACAACTGCTCGCGCTTTGATCAATGTTTCGTTCCACTCACTAGCAGGAATCGAATCTGCAACCACACCCGCACCCGCTTGCACATGGACTTGACCGGCACGAATGACTGCGGTTCGAATCGCAATTGCAGTGTCCATTTCACCATGCCAGCCCAGATAGCCGACTGCACCACCAAACACGCCACGTCGCACGGGTTCTAATTCATCGATGATTTGCATGGCGCGAATTTTGGGTGCACCAGACAGTGTGCCTGCGGGAAACGTGGCTTTAAATACATCGAGTGCGTCTAATCCATCACGGACTTTACCCTCGACATTTGACACGATATGCATCACATGCGAGTAACGTTCGATGCTCATCTGCTCGGTGACACGCACCTGACCAACCTGACTCACCCGCCCCACATCGTTACGACCTAAGTCTATCAACATGAGATGCTCGGCAATCTCCTTGGCATCACTCAATAACTCATCGGCCAATGCTTGATCTTGTGCAGGGGTTTTTCCGCGTGGCCGTGTCCCTGCAATTGGCCGCACGGTGACGACACCATGCTCAAGCCGTGATAGGATCTCTGGCGAGGAACCGACCAAATCAAATGACTGTTTATCGACCGTAAAGCCCTGTAATAAAAATAGATATGGTGATGGATTCAGATGACGAAGCGCGCGATATACCGATAATGCATCACCATCAAAGGCTGACGTCAGCCGCTGACTGGGTACGACCTGCATAACATCACCGGCGCGGATGTACTCTTGCACCTGCTCCACTGCTGCCATGAATGCCTGCTCACCCGTTTGTGAAACAAAGTTTGGTGGCGTATGTGGCAGCGCCTGTAATTGTAAGGGTGCAGCCAAACGCTGCTCAAGCTGATCAAGTGCCTGTTGTGCCTGTTCAAAAGCATCGGGCTGGGTCGCATCAGCATGCACAATCAAAAACAAGCTATCGCGTAGGTTGTCAAACACCACCACTTGTTGTGATAGGGCCAACCAAATATCGGGCAAACCAATCGGATCATCTTGTGGGCCTGCACCCAGTGTAGGCTCGATGCAGCGCACACTGTCATAGCCAAAATAGCCAATCAGGCCACCACTAAAGCCCGTCAGCTCGGGAATCTCAGCTTGAGTCGGCACGCGATATTGCGCTTGAAAGTCGCGAATATATTGAAAGGGATCAACGCAAGGAACAGTTTGCACACCTTGTGCTGTCTGTAGCGACATTTGACCATGTTGGTATTGCAAGGTCGTCCCTTGACCAAACCCGATCATCGAATAACGACCCCAGCGCTCACCGCCTTGCACCGACTCAAACAAATACGCGGGAATATCGGCTTGACGCAAACGCGCATACACCGCCAGTGGGGTGTCGGTATCCGCTAAACGTTGGCGAAATACAGGGATATGGCTATAGCCTTTAGCGACCAGCCGATCAAATTCAATACGGTTCATCATGCAATCATCTCAAAATACACAGAAAACGTGGCCACAGTCTGGTGACTATGCTCAAATCAGAAACAATAAGATTTTAACCACGCCAACGTCGGACGGTATTTTGTGACAACATCATGTACTCAAATCGGCTTAGCAGAGATCGGAAGACATTAAAACAATTCAAACAGTGAATCAAGTAGTAAATCGGGTGCGCAGGCTTGCAACGGTTCGCCATGATTATAGCCATAGGTCAGTGCGACACAGGCTAGCCCCGCCGCATGCGCAGCCTCGACATCGTTGCGAGAATCACCAATCATCAAGGCTTGATCAGGTAAGACATCATAATAGGCCAACGCATGCAACAGTGGTGCAGGGTGTGGCTTGCGATGATCTAAACTGTCTCCACCTAATACCAAGCTAAAATAACGCAATAGATTCAGTTGCGAAAGTAGTTTTTTTGCGGGGACGAGCGGTTTATTGGTAATACACGCCAGATGTAATTGCTGTGCTTGGCAATACTCTAAGCAGCGTAGTACCCCATCATAAACCTCGCTATCCACGCAGACATTGGCCTGATAGCGCAGCATAAACTGACTCAGCAATACTGCATGCAGATCAGGATCTGCACCAAGATGTCTAATCGCACAATCCACCAGACGACTCGCACCGCGACCCACCCAGTGTCTGACGTGCTGCTCACTGACTGAGGGTAAGCCTAAATCGTCCAGTGCAATCGCTAGCGCCCGATGAATATCACGCGCTGAATCGACCAATGTACCATCAAGGTCAAAAAATACGGCTTTTAGACCACCAAATGGCCCGAGTATCTTCCCCATATTCAGCACCCTCACGCTCTAAAGCAACCATGAATCCGCACCAACAATGCCAAACATCAGGTGAGGCGATTCAATCATAGAATCGCCTCACCGATCAGCACTTAACCCACCACAAAAATCAATGCTGTCAGCATCAGCAACAACAAAACCATTGCCAGTACAATCAATGGCGAAATCTGAAATCCGGTGGGCTCTAATGGCTTGACTTTCGGCGATTTCGGCGCGATGGCTGTAGGCTGCGCAATAGCAACCGGCTCAGCAGCTGGTGCTGTGGCAACGGGTGCAGGTGATGCAACGGGTGGCGGCGTAATCGGTCGTGGCCGATTGGCAGTTGCGGCGGGTGGAATCTTCAAGGCGGGATGAAACTGGGTTTTATCCAGATTTTCTGCTTCGGCGGCGGGGGCAGACTTAGGTGATAAGCCTTGCACGACACGAAATACTACCGCGTCAACTTTCACTTCATCGCCTAAGAAGAGTGGCTGCTCATGGGTTTTTTTGCCATTGACATAAGTACCATTCGACGAACCCAAATCCCGAATCCACAATTGCTCATCACGCAACAACAACTCAGCATGCCGCCGTGAAACATGGCCGCCGCTGACCACAATTTCGGAAGCTGGATCACGCCCAATCCGTTTCATGCCATCAACGTTCATCAGCTTACCGGCTAAAGGCCCGGTCATGGCTTTGATTTGCCATTTCACGTCACTAACTGCTTTAAGACTAGGTTTAGATTTTGAACCGGTCGGAACTGTACTTTTAGGCTGCCGAGTGGGGTCAATCAACGTCAGCTCAATCTGATCAATCCCAATCAAGTCGCCTAACATGACTTCGGTTTGTTCAGTAATATTCGAGCCATTAATCAATACAATCGCGCCGTCAACTGGCTCAATAAATACCCGATGATTTTTTTGTTTGATTTTGGCGTGAAAAGGCTGAACTTGATCATCTTTGATCACCAGCTGATTTTTGATTTCACGTCCGACACCGAACTCTTCATCAACAATCCAAAATGACGACTGTCGGTTATCCGTAAATTGAAGCTTCAGCATAAGATCCTCTATTGCTCAGCTTTGGGAGTGGTTTTTGTCACAGATGGGTCAGCAGTATACACTTGAGAAAGCTGCTCGGGTAGACGGCTAAAGTTGCCACGTGCATCTAAGCTCAACTGTAACATGCGCACCTGATTATAACGATTTTGGCTGATTTGTGTGGTAGAACTATTATCGCGTAAAATCGTCGGTTGTAAAAACACCAACAAATTACGCTTGGTTTGATCATTTGCACGTGAGCGAAATAATCCACCAATCAGCGGTAATCGACCTAGGCCAGGCACCATACTCATCGACTCGCTCTGATCTTCTTGCATCAAGCCACCCAGTGCAATGGTTTGTCGATCATCGGCCAGAATCGTGGTTTTGATAAAACGTTTATTGGTGATCAAATCTGATGAGCGTACTGAGCTGGTGGTCGGCACTACAGAAGAGACTTCTTGTGCGACCTCCAGCCGAATCGTGCCACCCTCTCCCACATGCGGTATCACTTTTAGGTTAATCCCGACATCACGCCGTTCAATCGTGGTAAATGGATTGCTGGTGCCGCCTGATCCAGTCGTGGTCGAACCAGTAATAAACGGTACGTTTTGCCCGACTAAAATATTGGCCTCTTCATTGTCTAAGGTCATGATCGACGGCACAGACAGTAGATTGGCACTACTGGTCGTCTTTAGTGCCTGCAAAATTGCGCCATAAAAACTATTATCACCACGTACTTCGCCCAGACCAATCAATGCACCAGATAAACCACTGGCTGCGCCCGCCAATGCAGCACTATTCGCGCCTGAGGCGGCTGCGGCTGCGATGCTGCCAAGACTCAGGCCAGCATTATCAAAACTAATCGTACCGACACCCGTGCTGGCATTACCCAGTGCCCACTGCACACCCAGCTGATCTGCGTTACTGCCAGATACTTCGACAATCGCAGCCTGAATCAACACTTGTGCCCGACGTACATCCAGTTGCTTAATCGCCGACTCAATCTCACGCATCAGCGCTGGATCTGCTTTAACGATCAGTGCATTTTGGCTTTCATCGGCGATGATACTGACTTTCGGTGCAGTGCTACCAGCAGCTGGGCTGGCACTACCAGCACTACTTGGCCGCGTGGCCGCATTACTAGCCGAACTACTACTCAACGAGCTACTAGCGGCACTGCTGCTACCGGTACTACCGGTGCTACTACTGCTATCCCCACTTAAACTCGCCGTACTCGTTAATGAGCTGGTCGGTGCGCTACTGACTAACGAGTTATTGTTCATTAGTCCTTGCAGCATTTCGGCTAGATTTTTGGCACTGGCGTGGCTCAGGCGAAACACACGTAAACCACCGAGTCGCTCAGCAGGCATGATATCCAGTTGCTTGACCAGCTCACGAATACGCTCGCGACTGCGCGCATCACCTTTTACTAATAGGCGATTACTGCGACCATCTGCAATCAGCCTTAAACGTGAGCCACGTACATCACGCTGTGGCGTACTGGCACTCATCGCTTCGATTAAGACGATAATTTCTTCGGCTTCGCTGTGTTGTAATGGAATAATATCCAAGCGATCTGTGCCACCACCATCTAAGTTTTGTACCAACGCTTCAAGCTGGGCGATATTGCCGGCGCGATCAGAGACCAACAGTGCATTGGTACCCGGTACTGCCGCCAAATGCGCAAACTGTGGCATCAGTGGACGAATGGCAGGAATGAGATCGTTTGGATTGGTATTTTCTAACCAGATCACCCGTGTGACCACTTCTTCTTCACCCGCACGTTTGCGCAGATCAAACGGCACACCCGCTTGTTTGGCATTGACATCGGGTACCAGTTTGACCGTATTGCCAGACGGTACGGCGACCACACCATTGACGTTCATCACCCCCATAAACAGATCATACACCTCTGCTTTGCTGAGAGCTTTGTTGGAAATTACTGTGATATTGCCTTTGACCCGAGGATCAACCACAAAATTTTTGCCCGTAATATCGGCAACCTCACCAATAAAGGCCGTGATATCGGCATCACGCAAATTAATTTTCCATGTTTGCGCATGTACCGGAAATGCCAATGCAATCAGCAATGGGCTAACCAGCCATAGCTTGCGCCAAATCGGCTGCCGCCCAAACGTGGTCGATGAAGTCTTTAGCAGTTGTTGCATTGAAACGATTCTCCGGCACAAGAGGCCTGCACAATAATCACAAGTGGCTCTATCACTAAAAGCTTTGCTGAATGGTCAAGGTTTGCTCGCCACGCTGAATTTCAATCTGCGCACTGCGAGTTTGGCGAATTTGTTCGAGTAGTCGCGCATCGTTTTGGGGCTGCCCAAGGGCTTGGCCATTCACCGATACAATCCGATCACCCGGCCGTAAGCCCATTTGATTACGAATATTTGCTGGCGCGCCAGCAGTCACCTCATAGCCTTGGCCGGTCGCTGCCAATCCCATACGGGTCAGATAACTGGCCGGATTACTGGACAGCTGACTTTGCGCATCGGCGAGGGCGCTGTCAATCCGCGCACTCGGACTACTCACTGCCACGGATGGCGTGCTCAGTACAGGACTGGGCTGATTGGTCATCGGATTATCATCACCAAACTTGAGCGTGACTAACCTACCATCTGGCCGACGCAGTTGCACACTATCCCAACTGACCGCGACCACCTCAAGCTGTACGTCTTTTAAGCTTTGACCAATCCGATAGCGATCAGCAAAGCCGCTCAGCAGAATCATGGCGGATGAGCCAGACGCTGGCTGACTGAGCATCACGCCTTGTAAGCGCATCGGAACATTGAGCTCGGCAGCAGTGTTAGACGCGCTCAAATCAGGGCGCTCAACTTTAAACAACTGTACCGCACTGAGGTTGGGCACGCTATTGGGCTGGCTTTGTAATGCCACGTCGCGAACCAAGGGGGGCTGCGGTGGGGCTGCGATCAACCAGATCACAGCGGCTACCTGCCAACACAGCCACAGCAGCACTGCCACCAGTAACCATGGTGCCATTGGGTTCAACAGTTGCCACTGAACACGCCGCAACATCATAAACCTCGCAGACTAGAAAGGGGTTGCCGTGTGGTCACCACTGCGGTGTCCAAACCTGCTTGACCGCGATAGCCCGCGACATTTTGTAATAAGCGTTGGGTCAGTTGTACATCTAACATCTGATTCGCCGAGAGATAGATATCGCCCATTCTGCCTTTGCTCGAATCGGTGAATGCCAAATGTAGCCGCTCACGGTTCATCGCCAGTTGCCCGACCAAAGGCGGCATCGCGGCTCGTTGTATTCGCCCTTCAAACGGATAGCCCAATGTGCCACCCCCCCAGTTCAATTGCCCATCGACCTGATCAAAACCAGTATTTTGATCAAAAACCAACCCCAGATCTTTGACTTGAATGGGACTATCAGGCCATTGCCATGGCAAAACACTGCGCAAGGTACTGGCGGAAATCTGTCCATTGAGTTGTTTGACTTTCCAAAAATGCCGTCCAACCGCCACTTGACCACTGAGCTGACTATCCGCAATGCTGAGCTCAACATCGGCCGCCACACGCAATAACAATAATTCCCATGGCTTCAACTGCCAACTCAAGACGCCTTGCATGTTTTGGGCATGCCAGTCCGCTTGCCCTGCCCAGATATTTCCGGTGACATGATCAATATAAGGATTACTCGGCGCAAACCGCGCCATGATCCATGCCGCAGGCAATTGTAGAACAATAAACACCAGCAGGAAAAATGCTGCGAAAAACCACCAACGCTTTCCTAGCTGTTTTGTTGTGGTAGAAGTCGACACGACAAGCAACGCTCAAACACGCAAAGAGTGCGATTATGCGCAACTTTACATGACAAACAAACCCTTTTCCGTCGCCAATTCCTGACGGGTCAGCATGAGCACATACAAAAATGCCTGACAATGCAGGCATTTTTATCAAAATCGAACCAATACAATTATTTGTTAATCAAGAAATCTTCTTTTGCCGCACCGGCAGCAATAGCAGCAACCAACCAACGTGGCTGTTTGCCACGGCCCGTCCATGTTTGTGATGAGTCAGTGCTGTTGCGGTAACGAACCTCGACTGGCTTACGTGTGCTGGTTTTGCGCGTCGGTTTTTTATGACTACGACCGACCTCAAGCAGTCCATCTAAGCTGACCCCTAAATCACTGGCAATCTGCTCGACTTTAGCATAACCCTCTTTGAGGTCTTGCTGGCGGCGAATACCGATCATATCGGCGGTTTTCTGTGCCAGCTGCTCAAGCTGTTCGACGGTGAGTGTGCTTAGATCCGAATTCATCATAACTCCATAACATCGATAAAAGATAAACATCAAACAATGACAAAAAAAGAGGAGATATAATATCCCCCCTGCATCATATCGACATTATGCCAGACTGCCAATCTTAAATATTATACTTTTAGATTAACAATAGATTAAAATGGCAAGTCATCATCTAAATCATTGGCTGGATATTGTGGCTGCGTTGGCGCGGTAGGTCGACGAGTATCTGTGGCTGGACGATTATTTTGCTCAGGCGCACGCGCTGGATAAGGCTGATAATCATCTTGACCTGAACTCGATCCACCACCGCCAGCAGATTTAGCACTATCGAGCATTTGCATGCTGTCACCGCGGATTTCAGTGCTGTATCGGTCTTGGCCAGTTGCTTTATCTTGCCATTTACGAGTACGCAAGCTGCCTTCAATATAAACCTTGCTGCCTTTTTTCAAATACTGTTGTGCGATTTCACCCAACCGATTATTTAAGACAATCCGATGCCATTCAGTAGCCTCTTTACGCTCACCACTATTTTTATCGGTCCATTGCTCACTGGTCGCAATCGAAAATTGCGTGACTGAACCACCACTTGGAAATGTTTTGGTTTCAGGGTCTTGCCCTAATGTACCGACCAAAATGACTTTATTGACACCACGCATCACACTTCCCTCTATATTGGGTTTTTTGAGTTCACAACTTTACCTGACTCAACCTTAAAACACTATCACCTAAAAGGCCACTGGGTACTCAAGGATCTGCGACAACTCTTGTCGTTCATCTTGACCCAGCTGATGTTTGTCAATTTTCAGATAGGCAATTTGCTGTTCTAACAAAATCACCACATCCTCAACCCCTCGTACCGCCAATAAACGCGACATCCACAGTTGCTCTTGTTGATTGCTATGATCGAGTGTGGTGGGTAAACGCACGGCTAAACTCGATAAATACGGCGGCGACGTTAAACCACGCGCAACCAATAACCAACATAAGCATAAACCCGCCAGCACTGCCCACGCGACTTGGATTGGGGCGTGCGCCAATAACTGCCCACCCAATACGCCGCCAGTAAACGCGCCGAGAAACTGACTAGAGGCATTTAAACCCATCGCTGTGGCACGACTCGCCACAGGCGCACGCTTGGCCAGCCAGGAGGGTAACAACGCTTCGATCAAATTAAATGCAATAAAAAATAATGCCAGACCCAACACCAAGCCCCATGCATACCCATTTAATCCGGTTAATAGCAACATCGATAGTGTAATCAATAGCACAGCTGCCATAAATATCTGCTGCATTTTTTTCTTCGACTCAGCGATGATAATCGCCGGAATCGCCAAAATAAAACCAATCAGTAACAGCGGCAAATACAGCCAACCATGCTGTGTAATCGGCAAATGTAGCTGTTGAATCAACTGCATCGGCAGCAACACAAACATCGCGGTCATCAACAGATGTAGGATAAAAATCGACACATGCAGTCGATTCAGATCGGCAATACTGAACACTGTTTTCAATTGTTTACGATAAGAATCCGGATTCTGCTTAATCAGGCGTTTTGGGGTCGGCACAACCCACAATAATCCAATCGCTAAAAATGCCGCCACACTGGTCAGCCAAAACAAGCCACTTAAACCAATCCAGCCGGTTAATAACGGCCCTAAACCAAACGCGACAATAAATGATAATGCAATGGTCATGCCCATGGCAGCCATCGCTTTCCCCCGCTGCTCCTCACGCGTCACGTCAGCCAATAAGGCCATGACAATCGCGGAGACCGCACCACAGCCCGCCACCGCACGGCCAAAAATCACCCAGCCGATATGATCGGCACAAGCCGCAATCGCACCCCCCAGTGCAAAAACCAATAGACCAATAATAATCAGTGGTTTGCGAGCAAAACGATCACCCAGCAAACTCATCGGAATCTGTAACACCGCTTGAGTCAAGCCATAAATCCCAATCGCCAAACCCAATAAAGCAGGCGTTGCGCCCTGATACTGCTGACCATACACCGCGAATACCGGCACGATCATAAACAGACCCAGCATCCGTAACGCAAAAATACTGCCCAGTGCGGCCGTGGCGCGACGTTCAGAAGAGTTCATGCAGTAATCACCCATCGACAGCGAAAAGTACGGCGCAGATTATACGCGTAACTGCGCCTGATCACCGTGCTCAATCGTGGGGGGATTGCCCCTCATTTGCCAATCCGAGGCTTTGTTCACGCTTTCCCACTTGATCACGCCGCAATCGTCGCCACAATACAAGAGAGCCTTTTGCCTAATTTCGCCGAGTCGATCCCTTATGAGCCAATCGCATATCCGTATTCGCGGCGCACGCACGCATAACCTAAAAAACATTTCTTTGGATATTCCGCGTGACCAGTTTGTGGTGATCACTGGCTTGTCAGGTTCGGGCAAGTCGTCATTGGCCTTTGATACGTTGTATGCTGAAGGCCAACGCCGCTATGTCGAATCGCTATCCGCCTATGCACGGCAATTTTTGTCGCAAATGGAAAAACCTGATGTCGATAGCATCGAAGGTCTATCACCTGCGATTGCCATCGAACAAAAATCCACCAGCCACAACCCACGCTCTACGGTCGGCACGATTACCGAGATTTATGATTATTTGCGCCTGCTGTATGCCCGCGTCGGCACACCGTACTGTCCCGAACATGACTTACCGATGGTGGCTCAGACTATCAGTGAAATGGTCGATCAGGTCAACGCACTGCCCGAAGGCACGCCGCTGATGCTACTCGCGCCTGTGGTGCGTGACCGCAAGGGTGAGCATAGCGGTTTGTTTGACCAGTTACGCGGGCAAGGCTTCGTGCGGGTGCGCATCAATGGCGAACTGTATGACCTCGACGATGCACCGACACTGGATAAAAAGAAAAAACACCAGATCGAAGTGGTCGTGGATCGCTTCAAAGTGCGTGATGATCTGGGCAACCGGATTGCCGAATCCTTTGAGACTGCCTTAAAACTGGGCGATGATTTGGTCTATCTGCATTTTATCGATGGTAGCCACGCCGACCGTGTGCTGTCGGCAAGACATAGCTGTCCTGTTTGTGATCGAGCGGTCGGTGAGCTTGAGCCACGCCTATTTTCCTTTAACAATCCATATGGGGCGTGTCCGGTTTGTGATGGCTTGGGGCATCGGCATTATTTTGCTGCCGAAAAACTGATCAATAATCCTGAACTGTCAATCAATCAAGGTGCGATTCGCGGCTGGGATCGGCAGCGACCGTATTACTTTCGCATCCTCACCACAGTGGCTGAACACTATCAGATCAGCGTGGATTTGCCGTGGTCTGACCTGAGCAAAAGCCAACAGAATATGCTGCTGCTGGGTTCAGGCAAAGACAAAATCGACTTTCGCTATACCGATGAACGTGGCCGTGTGCAAAGCCGTGTGCAAGTATTCGAAGGTGTGCTGCCCTATCTGGAGCGGCGTTATAAAGAAACCGAAAGCAATCTGGTGCGTGATGAACTCGCACAATATCTGTCGCATGCCAGCTGTGATGCTTGTGGCGGTTCACGTCTGAATGAAATCGCTCGGCATGTCAAAGTCGCCGATGTGGCACTACCCGAAATCATCAGCAAATCGATTGGCGATGCGACGCTGTACTATCAATCACTCAGTCTAGACGGCGCAAAAGGCGAAGTCGCTGATAAGATCTTTAAGGAAATCCGTGAGCGCTTGCAGTTTTTGGTCAGCGTTGGGCTGAATTATCTGAGTCTCGCACGCTCTGCCGATAGCTTGTCTGGTGGTGAAGCGCAACGGATTCGCTTGGCCTCACAGATCGGTGCGGGTTTGATGGGCGTGATGTATGTGCTGGATGAACCGTCGATTGGTCTGCATCAGCGCGACAATGATCGGCTGTTACAAACCCTGATTCGCTTGCGTGACCTCGGCAACACCGTGCTGGTGGTCGAGCATGATGAAGATGCGATTCGCGCTGCGGATCATATTATTGATATTGGGGTCGGTGCAGGTGTACACGGTGGGCGGATTATCGCCGAAGGCACAGCAGAGCAAATCGCCGCCAATCCTGAGTCACTGACTGGTAAATACCTCTCGGGCGAACTGTCGATTGCTGTTCCGACGGAGCGGCATCAGCCTGATCCTGAGCAGCAACTCACCCTAAAAGGCGCATCTGGCAATAACTTACAACAGGTCACCCTGAATCTACCGCTTGGCCTGCTGACCTGTATCACGGGCGTGTCGGGTTCAGGCAAATCGACCCTGATCAATCGCACGCTGATGCCACTGGCTGCAACCCAACTGAATGGCGCAACCACGCTCACCGCTGCGCCGTTTCAGGCGATTGTCGGCTTACAACAGCTGGATAAAATGGTCGATATTGACCAAAGTCCGATTGGGCGTACCCCGCGTAGTAATCCTGCCACGTATACCGGCTTATTTACCCCGATTCGTGAGCTGTTTGCACAGACGCCTGAAGCCCGCGCCCGTGGTTATACGGTAGGACGGTTTTCGTTTAATGTCAAAGGCGGCCGCTGTGAAGCCTGCGAAGGTGATGGCGTGCTGAAAGTCGCCATGCACTTTTTGCCCGATATGTATGTGCCATGCGATGTCTGCCACAGCAAGCGCTATAACCGTGAAACCTTAGAGGTACATTACAAAGGCAAAAATATCTCGGATGTGTTGCACATGACGGTGGAAGATGCGGCAGCGTTTTTTGCGGCGATTCCGAGCATTCATCGCAAGCTGGATACCTTGATTCAAGTCGGTTTGGGCTATATTCGGCTGGGTCAGGCGGCGACCACGCTATCGGGTGGCGAGGCGCAGCGGGTCAAGCTAGCGCGCGAGTTGGCGAAGCGTGATACCGGCAAGACCTTGTATATTTTGGATGAGCCGACCACCGGTTTGCACTTCCATGATATTGCCAAGTTATTGGAAATCTTGCATAGCTTGCGCGATAAGGGCAACACGGTGGTGGTGATTGAACATAATCTCGATGTGGTCAAAACCGCCGATTGGGTGATTGATCTGGGGCCTGAAGGCGGCGCGGGCGGTGGCTTAATCATTGCCGAAGGTACACCGGAGCAAGTGGCACTGGTCGATGCGTCATTTACGGGGCAGTTTTTAAAAGGCATGCTTGACATGACGTAAGCCCAATCCGATATGGCCCGCTTGGTTATTTGACTGAGCAGGCCGTTGTGGTACAGAACAAGTAAAAGTTCAGATTTGTTGACACAATCGCTAGCCGCCCCATCTGCCAAGCCATCCAAAAATCCAGTATGCTGCGCAGGCCAAAGCTCCTCTAGCGAGAACCCATAGACATGCCAATCGACTCCATACAAAATGTCAGTGACGCCGCCAAAGAAGCCGTGAGCCAAACCACCAGCGCAGTCACCAAAACCGCCAGTAAATACGCGGATGTCTATGTCACCATCAATGATTTAATTCAGAGTTTTTGGGCGCGTGTCCCCTATCTGATCATCGCGCTAATCATTTTTATTGTTTTTTGGCTCGGTGCGAAGCTGTTTAAGCTGGTGATCCGCAAGACCCTCGGCAGTCGAGCGCAACAAAAACAAAATCTCGTCATGGTACTGAATCGGATTGGCGGCTCAGTGATCATTTTTGTCGGCTTCTTGGTGGCGATGGTGATCGCCATCCCTGGTTTTACCCCAGGCCAACTGATCAGCGCACTCGGTATTACCTCGGTGGCGATTGGTTTTGCGTTTAAGGATATTTTTCAAAACCTGCTATCAGGGATTATTATTTTACTCAGTGAGCCGTTTCGGATCGGCGATCAGATCGTTAGTGGCAGCTTCGAGGGCACGGTAGAAGATATTCAGATTCGGGCGACCTATATTAAAACCTATGACGGGCGGCGGATTGTGATTCCAAATGCCACGCTATTCACCAATCCGGTGCAGGTGAATACTGCATTTAATCTACGCCGAATCCAGATGGATTTGTCGATTGGCTACCATGATGAGATTGAAACTGCACGCCAGATCATGCTGGATGTACTGAATCGTTGCGCCAGTGTATACCGTGAATCGCCGCCGACCGTCGTGGTCACCAGCCTATCGGATATCGGTGTGGTGATGCGGGTGCGCTGGTGGATTGATGCCAGTGCGCAGATGAACGTGGTGGGTTCGACCGATGAGGTGCTGACACAACTGAAAGCAGATTTATTGGCGGCGGGGATTTGCCTGCCGATTTCTGGCTCACCGACCGAAATCGTATTACGCCAATCCGAACCTGAACCCGCCACCGTTCCTCTTTCGATTCCTAGGCGTCCACATGATGGGCTTGATCCATCTGAGAGTGCGCGACCACAACGTGGCTAAGCTGACTTTTAGTACACCATCGGCCTGTTTAGCTGTTTTTAAGCTAAACACAGCTGTTTTTATTCTTTTGCAAATAAACACCTACTGTCGATAATCCGTTCAGTTTTTTGCAGAAGAGATGTACAGATGGAATGGGCCGGTTGGATTAGCATTGCGACCACATTGGTGGTACTGCTCACACTGATGCTGACACGACTAGCCACCGACATGGTGATGCTGGCAGCGTTGGCCTTCTTGCTGATCATTGGCATTTTAGACAGTAAACAAGCACTGGCTGGTTTTGCCAATAGCGGCCTGATCACGGTTGCCTTTATGTATGTGGTGGCAGCGGGGATCAGCAATACCGGCGGCTTGGGCTGGGTGATTAAGCATATGTTTGGTCAACCCAAATCACTCACCGCAGCTCAAGCGCGTGTGGCTTTACCTGTGGTGGCGATGAGTGCATTTTTAAACAATACGCCGGTGGTGGCGACGTTTTTACCCGCGATTGCACGCTGGGCGAAACAACAGTCTTTGCCATTACCACCACTGCTGATGATCCTCAGTTATGGCGCGATCTTAGGCGGTACGCTGACCCTGATCGGTACCAGTACCAATCTGATCGTAAATGGCTTGTATCAAGATCTGACGGGTAGCAGTGGCTTTAGCCTGTTTGCCATTACCCCGATTGGCCTGCCTGTCGCGCTGGGTGGCGTGCTGTTTATGCTGTTTTGGCTACCGATTGTGCTGAAAAATCGTGAGCAGCAAAGTGCCGAAAAATTCGGTGATTTTCGCGAATACACGGTCGAAATGGCGGTCGCGGGTGATGGTTCACTGGTCGGCAAAACCATCATTGAGGCAGGTCTGCGCAACCTGCGGGGCTTATATCTGGTTGAAATCGAAAGACAGGGCACGATTGTTACCGCAGTGTCTTCTGAAGAAAAACTACAAGCAGGGGATCGGCTGGTGTTCGCGGGCGATGTCGAAGCGGTGATTGAGCTGCGGCAAATACATGGCCTCGTGCCGTCGATAGGCAGCACGCAGACCTAGGCTAAAGAAACGCCTGAACGGCGCATTGTGGAGGCAGTGTTGTCGCCCGAATGTCTGGCAGTCGGTGAAACCATCCGCGAAAGCCGCTTTCGAGAAAAATATGGGGCGGTGGTGCTGGCCGTCGCACGTAATGGTAAACGTGTCAGTGGCAATCTGGGCAATATTCGTTTGGCTGCTGCCGATACCTTGTTGCTCGAGGCTAGGCCGGCGTTTGTGTCACGTCAAAAATACTCCCGCGATTTTTTGTTGATCAATGACACCTTAGAGGAGCGGCCTGACCACAGCAAAGCAGGCGTGGCATGGCTGATTTTGTTGGCGGTGATTGGGCTGGCGGCGTTTGAAGTCACCAGCATGCTGAATGCCTCAATGCTCGGTGCCTTGGCGATGCTGGCCACACGCTGCATCAGTCCGAATTTGGCGCGGCGTAGTATTGATGGGCATGTGTTACTGACGATTGCGGCATCGTTTGCCTTAGGGGCAGCCTTGGAAACGAGTGGTGCGGCGGCATGGCTTGCTGGTGGAATCATGAGCTTAACGGCGGGTACGCCGCTACTGATGCTGATCGGCACGTATGTGCTGGTGACCTCGCTGACCGAAACCATCAGCAACAATGCAGCCGCGTTGATTAGTCTACCGATTGTGCTGGCGACCACCACGGCAGCCGGCTTACCCGCTGAGCCATTTGTGTTGACGCTGATGATGGCTGCGTCGGCCAGTTTTGCGACCCCGATTGGCTATCAAACCAACCTGATGATTTATGGGCCGGGCGGCTTTGCGTTTAATGATTTTTTAAAAGCGGGCATTCCTCTCAACATCGTCTGTGGCATCTTGACGATTGCTGCGGTGACCTTTTGGTATCCAATGTAAGCGCCCATGATCAGCAACCGATAGCCATCCAATCGTGACGGCATCCAATCTACAGAAAAGGATTGTCGACACTATCGACCGTCGGGTGGGCAATTTGCTGCGGCAAATGCTCGCCTTCGGCCTCAAGCTGTACCAAGATCGCATCAATCAAGGCTTTAAGCTGACGGGTATGTGCCAAGCCAACCTGATCGAGGGTCAGCTCAAGGTTGCCGTATAACACCACGCGATCTAGATGATTTTCGATGGTCAAACCGCCAATCCCAAGACTGGCATTATCATCAGCAAACGGTTGAATACTCATTGTTATTTCCCAGTAAACAGTTGAATCAATGCCTGTAACAAGCTGATCAACAGTTGCAGCCAGTTCGGGCTGCTACTGTCCTCAGCGGATGTCGCAGACGTCTCTTGAGACTTACTCGGCGACTGGTTTTTTGGCTCACGTGGCTGACCGGCCGTACTCAGGGGCAAGTCCACGACTTTTTGGCGGATTGTGGCAGGCAAGCTTGGGAACACTTGAATACCCAAGCGTTGATCCAGTTCAGCAACGCTGATCACCTCGACCCGCCCCGATTCGTCGTTCGGTGCCCAGTACACACTGGCAGCCTGACGCTGCGGAAAATAGACGGCCTTAAACGTATCACTTGGCACCAGCACGCCATTTTCACCGATACGCGATAAACGCTGACCCATAAAAGCAGCACCCGTCACCACATACGCCTCTTGCTCTTGCAGCACGAGCCCACGCAGGGCTTGCTCAAGGTTATTCCAGATCACTCGATTGTTGTGTGGGCTTTGCGGCATCATATTGGCTAAGCTAAAGCTGTCGTACTGCTGCTCTCGACTGGCCATATCACCATTCGGCACCAGATGACCACGATCATAACCTGACCCGCGATAATCGCTTAACTCTGCCCGCTCACTGGCGGGAATCCGATCTTCAGCCCGAAAGCTATCTTTGCGGTCTATTTCGCGTGCGCTACGGATCTCAGTCGCGGTCAGATGATGTGCTGCCCACAGCGGCGTACGAGTCACGCCAGAATGCATCACCGCAAAGCCATTAAAACACAGCGGGCGGGTTTTTTTTTGCATGCTGGTGTTGCTAATGATCGGTAGCTGTCCCTGCCAATAATTCTCAGGGCAGCTTTCAGCGTGTGCAGTATTCACCAGCAGCAGACTGAACACCGTCAATAGCCACAGTATCGACGGTCTGGGTACGCTTGGTTTATTCATGCAATAGTCTCATATTAAATCAATCGCTTACGTTCACTAGAGGAGGCGATATTCAACGACTCACGATATTTGGCCACCGTCCGCCGTGCCACATCAATGCCAGTCGCTTGTAGCTTTTCTGCGATCACATTATCCGACAGCGGCTTACGCGTATTTTCTTCGCTGATCATTTTTTTGATCATTGCCCGAATCGCCGTTGAAGAGCACTCACCACCGGTACTGGTACCGACATGACTGGAAAAAAAATACTTCAACTCAAATAAACCACGCGGGGTCAGCATGAATTTCTGTGTCGTGACCCGTGACACCGTGGATTCATGTAGCTCGGTTTCGTTCGCGATATCGCGCAAAATCAATGGCCGCATCGCCTCAGGCCCATGCTCCAAAAATGCGCGCTGATGTTCAACAATACAACTGGATACTTTAAGCAAGGTTTTATGCCGTTCATCGATACTTTTAATAAAATTACGCGCTTCTTGCATGTTTTGTCGCAAATACTGATTGTCTGCGCTTTGATCAGCACGTTTAATCATGCCCGCATAGAACGGATTAACCCGTAATTTTGGCAAAATATCGGTATTGAGTTGAACCTCCCAACGGCCTGATTTTTGGCGCACAATCACGTCAGGCACTTGATGGCTGTCATCATTGCCTTGAAATTTTAGCCCTGGGTAAGGATCAAGCGACTTGATCAACAGCAATGCGGCCTGTAACTCAGGCTCGGTCAGTTGCGTCGCACGCAGCAAGCGCGACAGTTCATTTGACACCAGTAATTCGTGATGTTGCAGCACGCGCAAGGCTGCCGCACGCTCCAGCACGCGCTCTGGTAAGGCACGCAATTGCAGGCTTAAACACTCCGCAAGATTACGTGCTGCCACACCAATCGGATCAAAGTGCTGAATACGCTTCAGCACCATCTCGACTTCGTCTTGCTCGACTGGCTCAATATTATCTACTTGGGCAAGCTGTTGATTCACTGCATCTAATAGCTCATCCATCTCAGCGATCAGATAACCACGATCATCAATCGCATCAATAATACACTGCGCAATCAAACCATCGACCGCCGAAAATGGACTCAGATTCAGTTGCCATAATAGATGATCAATCAGGGTTTGTTCCGCGCAACGATTGTCCTCACGCTCCTCAAACTCTGGCGTCGCCAACGCAGTCGACTGATGCGAAAACACATCATCCCACTGGGTATCGACCGGTAATTCAACATCCAAGCGGCTCTCTGCCATCTGCACATCGACATCGGTTTGATCAGCGTACTCACTCTCTTGGGCTTGCTCCGGCAAGTACTCGTCTGTGCTTGCAGGCTCTGGCTGATCATCAACCGCTTCAAGCAACGGATTACTATCTAGCTGTACTTGAATCTCTTGCTCAAGCTCTAACGATGACAACTGAAGCAGCCGAATGGCTTGCTGTAGTTGCGGGGTTAGGGATAACGATGTGCCTATTTTTAAGCCAAGGGACATTTTCATGAGTGTCCTCATTGCATTACGCGCCAGTCATAGCACTTAGTATAGCAAGTGTCTAATTTTCGTGCTAAGCAACTTTTATGCCGAATACGCCTAAAAAGTCAGCAGCACAATCCGTACATGAATCTATTTTAAGTAAGAGTGATCACGATCAGTAGCCATGATTTCGCATCACAATAGTCGGAACAGGCGTACTGTTGCATTTACAAGCTTAAGAAACTGGCTTACTCTGAGTTTTCTTGATGCAAAATTTTGATGGGTTGTATGTGCATGTTGCGGTTCACGATCATCTGCGCGCTTGTCACTGGCGCCAGCGCGGCCTCTGCCGATGACAATATCAGCAGTTCGCGCCTTAATTTACCTGTATTCGCCGCCAGCGTCACAGATCGTATGCAAACCATAAGTGTCGATGCCACCGCAAATCTACCCGAAGCGGTGAAAGATCCCTTTCAAGGCTATAACCGTCAAGTCTATCGTTTTAACGATGCCATAGATCGTCGTATTCTGCTACCAACTGCCAAATTTTATCAACGTGTGGTTCCAAAACCAATCAACACAGGCATCAGCAATTTCTTTCAAAATATTACTGAGCCGTGGATAGCAGTCAATCAACTGCTGCAAGGTAAACCCAAAGCCTCAACCAAAACCTTAGGGCGATTTACCTTAAACACCCTGACCTCGCTGGGCTTTGCTGACCCTGCTAATAGCAGTTTTAATCTAAAAGCAGGCGACGAGGATTTTGGCCAGACACTGGGCGTTTGGGGCATAAAATCAGGCCCTTATCTGATGTTGCCACTACTCGGCCCTAGTACGTTGCGTGATGCTACTGGCAAAATCTTAGATATGGTGGCCAGCCCCACCATGTACGTCGAGGCAGATCGAGCCAGAATCGCCCTCACCACCACCAATGTGATCAACACACGCGCTACATTTATTGGTGCTGAGAGCATCGTGACTGGGGATCAATATCCGGTGCTACGGGACGTCTACTTGCAGCGGCGCTTGTTTCAGGTGTTCGATGGCGCACCACCTGTCCATCTCAATCCACCGATTGAAGAGGGCTTTGGCGATGAAGAGTTTGATGACATACCACGCACAGATGACTTCGAAGCAAAGCCACTGCCAGCTGACGCAGCACCGGGTGATGAAGACAACAGCAACACCCCCGATGCCAATCAACCTTAACCCGCTCAGTCCTTGCGCCAAGTAGCCAATCTATGCCCATTTACCTGATTGATCATGCTGCCGATGATACCGAACATCCGGTACGGCAACTGCTGCATAACTTGCAGGGATTGACCGTCGATGATATTGGACAGATTGCCGATCATGCCCTCATTATCGCCGATGTGCAGGTTTTTTTAGCGCATTTATGGCCGAACCCCACCATTGTACTGGCAAATGAGCATCAGGCTGTTGCGCTGACCGAAGCATGGCAGCGCGGTGCATTAGCCGGTTGGCTGCGGGAAGCAATCCCCGCCCAACTGCCCGATGTGGTCGCGCAGATTCGTTATCAATACCAACGCCAACAAGATGGTCGTGACCTCCCTGCTGCAGTCAGATTACAGCAATCGCTGTTGCCTGACCCACTGAGTATTCAAGGCTATACGTTACATCATTTTTATCAGCCTGCCGCATTTTTATCAGGCGATTGGATTGACTATTGGAAAGTGGATGAGCGGCAAGTATTATTTTATTTGGCCGATGTTGCCGGCCATGGCGTGGCCAGTAGCTTACTGAGTGCTTGGCTGGCGGCATTTCATGGTCGAGACAATCGGCCAGAAGACTTACTCAATCAAATGAATCGCTTACTGGTACAACAAGACACTGGAAAACATATCACCTTGTTGTGTGGCTTACTGGACTTGCACCAGCATCAGGTGCATTGGTGCAGTGCCGGTCACTACCCGCCTGCCATCTTAATTCAACCAGACCAAACCCCTGAAATTTTAACCAGCAGTAGTTTTCCACTGGGACTCACCGCACAACTGAATCTTAAAATGCAGACCGTGGATCTACAGGCAGGTGCGCAATTAATTTTTGCCTCAGATGGTGCTTTAGAGGCTTTTGAAGGCAACTTAAGCTCACAGTTACAACAACTGATTGATCAGCTGAGCCAGCATCGTTTTGCCCCGCCGCCCGATCTTCCCGATGATCTCGCTCTGCTGTGTTTGTCGCGGCAACCAATTGAAAAAACGCAATAATGCCCAGCGGTCGCTTTTTAGGTTTAAACGGTTTATGACACGATGATGATGACAAAAATATCGCCAAAGCAGCAGTAATCTGCACAATACCGTGCGAGTTGTCTTGCCAATTTTGGCCACTATGCGATAATACAATTTCCACCAATACAAACCGGCACATTTATGTCAATGGGTCATATTGAGTATGCAGGCCTAAATGGTACCCACGTATTCAAGCTTGTCGGCGAAGTACGTGCACCCTCCTGCTGTAGTCTCGATCATCTACTCGATAAACTGAATCCAAGCCCAGAAGTGTCTGGTGTCGTGGTCGATCTGACCGACGCTAACTTCATGGATAGCACCGCACTCGGTGTGGTTGCCAAGCTAGGACTCAAGATTCGTGATCTGTATCAGCTACAACCGATTCTGCTCTCCACCAACACCGACCTGACCACGCTGGCCAACAGTATGGGTTTGGGACAGGTATTTACACTGTTGAATTGTCGTAATACTGAAACCTGTTGCTTGCAATCGTTACCCGAAACACAGACCACACAGGATGACATGCTGCACACTGTGCTGGAAGCACACCGCACACTCATGAGCTTAAATGCGAATAACCGTGCCATGTTTGAACCGCTGGTCAAACAGCTAGAGCGAGAGGAACGCCAACAACAAGCCGCCCAACGCTTTAAAGCCCCCACTCAATATTCCTAAATCCAACTCATGCGACCGATCCTTGCCGCGATACAAATGTCCTCACAGGACAGTATTGCGCAAAATCTCGCTGATGCCTCAATTCTGCTTGGCCAAGCGGCACAGGCTGGCGCGTGTCTAGCCGTACTACCCGAAAATTTTGCCTGTTTTGCCGCCGGTCAACAGCGACACACGGCTGCGCAATTTGAGCAGATTCGTGACCAACTGGCCGCAATGGCGAGACAACATCAGCTCTGGCTCGTCGCAGGCTCGCTGCCCTGTGCCTATCGCCCCAATGGTCAAATTGTCCCGAACGCTAAAGTGCGTTCTTGCTGTTTATTGTTTGATCCGAGTGGTGACGTGGTCGCTCGTTACGACAAAATCCATTTGTTTGATGCACAGGTTGCCGATGGCGCGGGTGGCTATCAGGAGTCCGCCACGTTTGAAGCGGGTGATCAAGTGGTCAGTGCTCATACGCCATTTGGTCGCTTAGGTTTGATGATTTGCTACGATCTGCGCTTCCCTGAGTTGGCCTTAGCGTTACGGCGGCAAGGTGCTGAACTACTTACCGCGCCATCGGCATTTACCCACGCGACCGGTCAGTTACATTGGTCACTGCTACTTCGCGCCCGTGCCATCGATAGCCAATGCTGGGTCATCGGTGCGAATCAAGCGGGCTGGCATGGCACGCGGCAAACATGGGGACACAGCGCGATTGTCGATGGTGCTGGACAAATCTACAGCGAAGCAGCGTCTGGGGGTTCAACTCTTCTCACGGCATGCTATGATCAAACGGCTCTGATCGCGCGGCGGTCGGCAATGCCGCTGATGGATCATCGGCGTTTTGACTTACCCACAGATCTATTCAAGGATGTTTGCAATGGCTGATCATCTCGCACAGCATTTAACCTCCGTTGCGATTTTCACCTATCTGTCTGAAAACGAAATCCAAATCATCGAAAAATACATGTTTTTCAATACCATCAAGCCGGGCGATTTCGTGTTTAAAGAAGGCGAAAAAGGTGACTATGTCTGCTTTGTCATTCATGGCATGCTGGAAGTCATTAAATTCAATCAAAATGATCAGCCCGTGGTACTCGCCAAACTCAGCAAAGGCGCATCCATCGGTGAAATGGCCTTGATTGATCGCTTAACGCGCTCAGCATCGGTACGTGCCGCATCCGCCACGGGTGTGGTGGTGATGACCCGCAAAGGCTTCGAGATGATTTTGCGCTTACATCCTGAAATCGGTATTAACATCTTAAAAGGCGTGGCCTCACTGCTGAGTATTAACCTACGTAAGACTTCGGAGCGACTGACTGAGTACATGCCGACGCTGGGTTAAATACAGTCTAGTGGCTTATACTTCGCATCTATACCTGCGCTGGTCGTACACTTCCATGAGCCATCTTTTGTGCGATCCAAATAAACTGACTGACCTGTGATGATACCTACGTTTTTGAGTTTGCACTCTAAGGCAGGCTTAGAATCTCCAGCAGCATCAGGCTGATGAACGGTATAATCACAGTATTTTGAGTCAGTAAAACCAAGATTATCTAGCGTGAATGCGGAGTTGGTCGCTCCATCATTCATGATGATTTCATACTGCGACCGTGCGCCACCCAGCTCAGTCACAGCATTCACAACTTGTGATTTTAAAACGTATACTTGATACTGTGGTAGAGCGACAGCGGCAAGTATCCCAACAATCGCCACCACGATCATCAGTTCAATCAGTGTAAATCCGTGTTGTCTGTTCATGGCGGCATCACTCCTTAATCAGATATTATGCAAATTTTGTGCCAGACTTCCGAAAAAAGATATTAAAAAAACCCCGCAAACTGCGAGGTTTTTTGATGCTTATCTCAGCGATTATGCACAACCAGTTGGCTTGTATTTCGCATTAACAGTAGTAGCACAAGTCCAAGCACCGGCAGTGGTACGAGTCCAAGTCATAGTTTGGGTTTTGATGTCGGCAGCAGAATTACCACCGAAGGTTGCAACAATTGTTGCACTACCATCAGCAACCAGTGTAGCGACTGGCTGCGCTGGAGTCAGCAAGTTCGAATCTGTCGCACCAGTATCACAAGCGATTTTTCCGTCTAGCACACAGGTCTCAACTGCAGTACGCAGTGAGCCAGTTTCGCCCATCACGCGGCTAACTTGTGATTTGGCGATGTAGTTTTGATACTGAGGAATCGCAACAGCAGCCAAGATACCGATAATGGCAACAACGATCATCAGTTCGATCAGGGTAAAACCTTTTTGTACGTTCATG
>JBBKWW010000024.1:0-4318 GCA_037969155.1 Moraxellaceae bacterium | reverse complement strand
AGGAAGCGAATGACCATGAGCGAAGCAAAGAAAAAGTCTACCGGTGGCACCATTGCGCAAAATCGCCGCGCCCGTCACGAGTATTTTATCGAAGAGAAGTTTGAGGCCGGTCTTGTGCTACAAGGCTGGGAGGTGAAGGCGATCCGTAGCGGCCGCATGACGATTACCGAAGCCTATGTGACGTTTAGAAATGGTGAGGCGTTTTTATTTGGTAGTCAGATTACCCCACTGCTCTCGGCCTCAACTCATGTATCCGCAGAGGCAAGTCGAACCCGTAAACTGCTACTGTCTAAGCGACAGATCGAAAAGCTGATGGGCGCAGTGAATCAAAAAAGCTTTACCTGTGTACCACTCGCTTGCTACTGGAAAGGCATGCTGGTTAAATGCGAAATTGCACTGGTCAAAGGCAAGCAGCAACATGACAAGCGCAGCACCGAAAAAGACCGTGACTGGAATCGTGAAAAGCAGCGCGTGTTTCGCAATCAGTAAACTCAGATCAGACCCACAAAAAAGCCTGCAATCGCAGGCTTTTTTTGTGCTAGGTAGCGGAATGCCTTAGCAGAAGGTCAGTGTGCCGAAGCAGTTACGATAAGGCGCAGGTAGTCCAACAATATCACCACTTCTGGCTGCACTGCTGCTGGCAATATTTTGCACAAAGGTGGTGGTTTTATCCGAAATATCGAGGGTAAAGCCATCAGGAATGTACATCGCCCAGCCACGTGTCACCGGCGCCACAAAGCCCGGATATTGCAGATTGTCTTTGGACAGCGTAATCCCAAACACATTTGAATCGACTTCAAGCTGATGCACATTTTTTAGATTATACGGCAACCGATAAGTATTATTGTCTAAAGAGGCAACTGTCGTACCTAAGCCAGTGGCCAACTGTCCAACAATTTTATCTCTTGCCTGCCCCTGAATCAGGGGTAAAACCAAGTTAATTAAACCAGCACTCAAAGCTGAGTTACTCCGCTCAATCTGCAACGAATCAACAATTGCACGAACAACGCCAATTTCACCAGTATTTTTATTACCCAGATTAAGATTATCAATGAACGCTTGAGTCTGACGATTACCATTAACTGACGCTGGGCGATTATTACGCTGAATACCGGTAAAACTAGTCGTCAAATCCTTAAACTCTGCACAAATAAACAAGACACAGGCTTGGTCGTTGTCTAAGCCCAGACTACGTTCATTGTCTAAACCAAAGGTATTTTGACCATTTCCTGGACGAGTCCCAGAACACGGTGACGTACTTGCCCCACAGGTAACGGCTACATCGAGTGCGTCGCCTGGCAGGTTACCACGACCTGGCCCTTGTCCGCGTAACTCAATATTGGCGTTGCCCGTCAAATAACCACTAAAGCTGTTAATCGAGTTAAAACTGAGTGGGCCTTTAACATCAGCAGCACCGATCCGAATCCCGACAATTTCGCGGGTAGATGCAGAGTTTGGGTTTTTGATGGCGAATTGATAAAAAGGGTTGCTCAGTACAAAGTCACGCATCTGCTGCTGACCCGCAACAGTATTATTATTGTTGATGCCGGTTTTTTGGATTCCGGTCGGCGGTAAGGTAATACAAACACCGGTTGAATTGGCAATACAGCCGAATGAAAAATTATCGACATCGACGTCACAACCATCTGCCCCGTTAACGCCGCCACAACCGAGTTGCAGTTTTTTAATATTAGCGTTCAGCGCGACCTCAGCTTCCATACTCAGCGTATAAAAACCAACATTAGTGCCTACTGGCACAGGATTACCTGCCTGACCAGGTGCTAAGTATGACAAGTTAAACAATGCCTGCCCTTCGACCGATGACATTTCATCCTCCGTCAGATTCACCAGACCAGAGCTTGCCAGCACGGGTAACGACAAAACACCCAATGCAACCGATATACATAACTGCTTAATCTTCATCCTGAATATCTCCAAACCATGTCCGTTTTGTGCTAACGAGGAATAATATTCATGGAACCGTATAAGGTTCCACCAGTCATCACCATCTCACCCAGGCGCTGTGCTGCGCCATTGGCGGGATAAAAATTAATATCCCGCACCCTGAATACCTCAGTCGGACTGCGCGAAGGATTAAAGGTCAAACCCAAATTAAAATCAACACTGTCTTTATTGATTTTAATCGAGTTATCAAAATTTATTCGGCCGCTGATATTATCCAGACCAACAATCGATTTATCAATCGGATCGACAATCTGGATCGCACCACTATTTAATAAGTAGCTGCCTTGAAAGCCGATTCGGTTGGTTGCTAGGGTATTGCCACCAGGAATCAGATTCAGATCCATACTGCCATCGAGCTTCAGGTTTAAACCAAACAGCACGTCGGTATCTAGCAAGAAGTTATTCAACGGTGAAAAATTATTACCCGTTTTATATTTTGCACCTGGCAAGTAGCCAGTAGCGACTTGCATCGAGCCAGCAATCAATAGCTTAGGCATATTGATGTTAATTTTGCCAGCTTCGAGACCCACTGTGCCGTATGCGGTAATCAGCATATCGATGTTACGCAGGCCAAAATAATAGCTGGTCGGATTACCACCATCATTTAGATTCGGCGCACCATCAATCACCAGAATCGAGGTGGATTTATCACCGGCTGCATTAACGCCCTGAGTGCTTAAGCCCAAACTAAAACCCAGACGCTGTGCCGCACCTACAGTCGTGCCATACACTGCGATGTTGGTATTCAGGTTATAAATCGGTAGCCCCAGACCCCAAGTGTTGGTTTTACCGGCATTTGGATCGATCCAACCAGGATCAGCAGGCAGCACATCATTACTGACCAAAAAACGCCCCCGACGTGACACGGCCTGAAACTCAAGGCCACGTATAGCAGTGACTAACGTATTGGGATTGGTCGCGGTATTGTGCACCAGATGACTATAGTCTGCATTGGTGGTAATTTTGCCGGTGCCAAGCTGTGCATTGTTTAACACGGTATTAACCGGCATCTGTAAGCGTTTGGTATTGGCCAGATTCAGGTAGACATTACCAGTATCCAGATAGGCACGATCTGGATTGAGGGCACCACCTGCGACTTTACGCACCAGCAGTGGCTTCAGATTACTAAACTCAAAGCCGTAGGCATTATCACCCGCGTGTGCCAGCTCAAGTGTGAACTCATCACCACCTGCCAAATTATCGGCATTGGTAAAATCAGCTTTCAAGCGTAATGCCAATCCAGTACTGCCGATCACCGTAGCATTGGTGCCGCTACCCGCGACATCCGCACCAGAAAACGAAAAACCCAAGAGGTTATCAGCAGCATCTCTGGCATCAATCCCGCGAAACACCAAGCGACTTTCTAAGGCTCGGCCAGATGCCCCCAATCGAATCACGCCTTGCGCACCGGTGGTATTAAACACGCCAGCAGGTGCATTGCCCTTGTACATCAGTTCGAGGTTCAGACCTGGTTTGGTTTTACCGGCATGCACTGCATCATTTACACGCAGGAAGTCGATATAATTGCCTGCACCCTCAGCCGCTAACTGAAAGCCATTGACGCCATCGACCCAGACGGCGCCCTTACCAAAAAAGTTAAAGTTAAAATCTTTGAGTATCAACTGATTGCGGATCGCAGCATCCGCCTGTGTAATGTAAATATTTAAGTTCTTTAGCGATAATGTCAGCTCAGCACTACTGTTTTGGTTCAAGAAACCATTGGTGGTGCTAAATGCCAGCGTTGTATTTTCGGTCGATTGAATGGTCAGGCCACCAAAACTCGCACCGCAATTTGCACCAGTACCATCACAGATATTAAAACTCTCCGCCGCAATCGTGCCATAGCGTAAGTTTACTTCTAAATCGATACCTGCCTGATTGACACCGGTCGAATTCACACCGACCTTCATGGTACCCCCCAGATTATTACCGGTAATCGAGATGTTATTGGCGTAACCACGCAATGCAGTATCTACATTGGCAGATGAGCCCGTACGATCTTCCCAATAGGCACGATCCAATTGAACTTGGTCATATTGCACATCGACCATCAGGCCGTCTTGGCCATTCACACCGCTCAAGGCAGCGTCGTCGAGTGCTTGCAGTGCGTAAGTGGCAGGCGCATATAATGCCAGCATGACACTACTCGCCAACAGACTTAGGCCAGAGATGCCGCGCTTAGATTTATTGTTTTGATGATTCATGATCGCATCCTTTGCAGTGAGGCAGCTTAACAGCGCGGATGACCCGCATCACAGCTGAATATTTTCAATGTGCCCGCAACGGACAGATTGCCATGGATATTCAGACCGGTAAAACCCACCTCACGTCCATTATCAAAGCCAGCAGTGGT
>JBBKWW010000023.1:0-2888 GCA_037969155.1 Moraxellaceae bacterium | reverse complement strand
AGGCTCAGGCTCAGGCTCAGGCTCAGGCTCAGGCTCAGGCTCAGGCTCAGGCTCAGGCTCAGGCTCAGGCTCAGGCTCAGGCTCAGGCTCAGGCGTATTTGGGATGGCTGTCAAGCCTTGATTGGGTAAATGTTGCGCCTGATAAGTGGCGGCCTCCACCTGTACCGCGACGTGATGAAGCAGCGAACTGGCCGGTATCGGTGATGGTGTCGATTGGCTCAGCACCACTTGATCGACGGCCAATGGCGCAAAGGCCAGCAAACGCAGCACACACATCTCAAACCCTTGCTGCGCAGTCACTGCCAGCTTCAGGTCGGCGCGGCCTTGAATCGCGATCTGATAATAGAGTTGCACATCTTGTCGGTCGATCTGCTGTGCGAGTTGTTGTACCTGTTGCTGCTCGTCCGGCGTACTGGCCACCGCCGCACTTGGCAACACTTGCAAGATCGCCACATGGTGCAACAAGGTAATCAGTTGGTCGAGGACGGCTTTAACATCGACTGCTTGCTGCGACAAATCAAACAAAATCTGACTCACGACGCGAGTATTTTGCTGATGAATCGCCGCCAGCAAGTGCATGACTTGGGCTTGATCAAGTAAGCCCAGCATTTCTTGCACGTCGCGACCCGCGACCTGCCCTTGCCCGTAGGCAATCGCCTGATCAGTCAGCGATAGCGCATCACGCACCGAGCCTTGCGCCGAGTCCGCGAGCAACCATAGCGCCGCATCCTCAAACTCAATCTGCTCACGCTGCAACAAATCAGCCAAATGATCATGAATCTCTTGCTTCGGTAACGGTCGCAACGTGAATTGTAGACAGCGTGACAACACGGTCACTGGGAGCTTTTGTGGGTCAGTGGTGGCCAGTAAAAACTTAACGTGTTCTGGTGGCTCCTCTAAGGTTTTTAGCAATGCATTAAAACTATGCGTCGATAGCATATGAACTTCATCGATGAGATAGACTTTATAGCGGCCTTGCGTCGGCGCATACGGCACATTGTCCAGCAGCTCACGGGTATCTTCGACCTTGGTTCGCGATGCCGCATCAATCTCGATCAGATCAATAAACCGACCTTGATCAATAGATACACAGATATTACAGACCCCACATGGGGTGGCCGTGATACCCGTCTCGCAATTTAAGCACTTGGATAAAATCCGCGCAATCGTGGTTTTACCGACCCCGCGAGTTCCCGTAAATAAATAAGCATGATGCAAGCGACCACGTGCCAAAGCACTGGTCAAAGCACGTGACACGTGAGTTTGTCCAACCAATTCAGCAAAGTTTTTGGGACGGTATTTACGTGCTAAAACCTGATACATGCGAGATTCCTAACTCAATCTGAGTCTAGCATAGCGTGACTGACCTATAGACGAAACAAAAAATACTGCGCCTCAGCAAACAAGCCACGCCTATTCCTGATCAACGCCAGCCTGAACGTCCGACTAAAATTTTATCTGCCGCTTGTAAGGCACGTTGTGTCAGCCACCACAGCCGATGATCGCCCGTAATACTGCTGCCTGCATAACTATGCACATACGCAAAACTCAACTGCCGATGCGGATCGCACCATGCACCAGAGCCATTATAGCCAACATGCCCAAAACCATATGGCACCCGCTTACCCAGCGTTAAGACCCGATGATAGCCCAAACGCCAATGCATCGGGATCGGCATAATCCGATCACGCTGCGTGGCCTGCACGGTCGATAGCTGTTGAAAGGTGGCCTCAGACAAGTAACGCTGACCTTGCCATTCACCGCGATTGGCCAGCATGGCATACATTTTGGCTAATGCACGCGCAGTAAATACGCCGTTGGCAGCAGGAATACACGCTTGCAACTGTCGATCACCATACCAATTGAAGCGGCCAATCCCTTTCGGCTTCATCGCATCATCAAAATCGTAGGGATTCTGACCCGTGACCCGCTGCTGGATTTTTTCGGTCAAGCTCAGCGGTCGTAGCGGAACACCAGCAGCATCGGATGGCGCAGCACGGACGATAGATGGCCGCCGTGGCGTAGCCGGTGGAAATGCGCGAGCAACCCGCAATAGCTCAGACTCAGCAACCCCAAAATACACTTCGCCTTCTAGCCCAAGCGGCTGTACCAACTCTCGATGCAGCACGGCGGCCAATGGCTCACCCATCACTTTTTCGATCAAGCCACCGAGCAGCCAACCATAACTGAGTGCCTGATAGGCGGACTCCTGACCCGCAGCAAAGCGTGGCGACGCTGTCGCATAGGCAGCAACGGCCTCATCCCAGCGCAGCATGGTCGCAGCCGATGGCAAGACATTGCGCACATCATATAAGCCCGAGCGATGTGACAGCACATGCCTTAGCGTAATATGCTGCTTGCCATTGGCAGCAAATTCTGGCCAATCTTGTGCTAGTGGTCGGTCGTAACTCAGGTGGCCCTGATCAACCAAACGATGTACCAAAGTCGATAACACGGCTTTACCCGTTGAAAACGACATGGCCAAGCTATCGGCTTGCCATGGCAGCTCCGGCGTACGCCAACCTGACCACAGGTCGAGTACACACTGATCTTGAAAATACACCACCAACGCTGAGCCACCATGCTGCGGTTGTGGCTGGATCTGCCGAAATGCACGCGCCAGCGACGCAAAATCAGCCTGATAGTCACCACTGATTTGTGCCGCATGCTGTGTCACATTGCGCCGTTGTTCGGTCATGTTGTGTTACTCCTGATTGGCAAAATCACACCCGCACATACGCCGTTATAGCAGTCCTGTTTGAGCGCCACCTTAGCGGCTAAGCCGCATACTGTATAGATCTAAACTGCCCAAGGATCAGCGGCAATTTGACCGATCAGACAAAAAAATACCCCGAACTAGTCAGGGTATTTTTAGACATGCTGGTCAG
>JBBKWW010000022.1:0-5454 GCA_037969155.1 Moraxellaceae bacterium | reverse complement strand
TGATCTTTTGCCAGTGCCATCGCCCGCTTCGCAGCCGCAGGCACATCACTCGACTGATCACTTGAGCTGTCGGCCAGTTGCTGCTCGAATAACTGTAGCGTTTTACGCAAACGACTATTGGGATATTGCGCGATCAATTGCGCATAAGCGGCTTTGACCTCTGGCAGTAGCACGCCCTGCTCGTGAGTGGGTGTATTGTCCATGCCTAAGAGCAAATCCTGTAGATAAGCATCATGTTTAGCGCGGGCACTTTCCACAAAATAGGACTTGGGATAGTCAGCCACATACCGCGCCCAAGCCTGCACTCGCTGCCCAAGCTCCAACCAACTGATCACCAGACCTGCATCGTAAGCGTACTGCTGTTGCTCTTGTTCAGCCACCAGACTCAGATATACCTGATCTGCTTTGGCCAAATGTGGTGCAACATGGATCACCCAATAATTCGGATTGAGCCGAAGCTCATATAGACCCTCGCCCAAATACAACATATCAATCTGCTGCTTGGCCAGTGCATCCAAGGTCTGCCGCTGCGCCGTATTCAGTCCTTGCTGTAAGGTTTTCGGCCACTGCTGCCCAAAACGCTGCTTGGCTTTTCGGTCAGTTTCAGCCTGTCGAGCCTGTTCAGCAATTGGATCAGGCTCAGTAATGGGCGCTGCAATCGCGGCAACAGGCACGGCCGTTGTCTCACGTTGATCTTGCTCATACACCTGCTGCCATAATTGCGACTGTAACTCGGCATACCGCTCGACCAATACAGACTGCTGCTGATTTAGGCGACTCATATAAGCATGAATGGCTTGATTCAGTTGCTCATAGATCCGATAGCGATCTTCAGTGCGTAGGCGCGGTAACTCAGTACTGAGTGTGGTGGTAATCGGGGTGAGGTTCCCTAACACCAAGTCACTTTCGAACACCCGTATCAAACCACTCAGCGCCTGATACACCTCGCGCTCGGTTTTCGGCTTATTGGTCGTAGGGCTGCTGATGGCTGCTGTGGCAGTTTTTTTTGGCTCAATCAAGCTGGCAGTGTTGAGCTTAATCCACAGCAGCCAAACCGAACAGGCGATCATCAGTAGCACAACCAGAATATTCTTCATACCGATAATCCTTGTTCAATCAATTCACGCATCATTAGCCACAGCCGCGTATCAAACTCTAACTGGTGATAATTCGGCAGCATATGCTGGCAAAGCTGATAAAATCCTTTGTCATGCTCACGCTGCTTTAAATGCGCCAGCTCATGTACCACAATCATCTGTAAAAACGGCTCAGGTGCGTGCTGAAATAGACTGGCAACCCGAATCTCGGCTTTGGTTTTCAGTTGGCCGCCATGCTGACGGGTGGTCAGTCGATTGATGCCGAGTGCCTGTTCGACCCGCGCCAGTTGGCTGTCAAAGCAAACCTTATCCGGCATTTTGACCTGCTTCATGTATTGTTGTTTGATGGCTTTCACATAATCGTACAGTTGTGGGTTGTTTTGAATCCCATGTAACTCAGGATAACGCTGTGCCAAATGCGCCGATAATCGAGCATCGGCAATCAGCTCAGCGACCTGCTGGCGCAAGGGTTCGGCATAGTGGGCAATATAACGCTGTGGATCTGGCACGATTTTATCAAACACCCAACAATTCAATTGCAGCCAATGTACCGAGGCAAGCCGCCATAGCTCAAGTAAAAACTTCAATCCAACCGAAAAGTCGTGGTGCGACGTTTGATTTTGGTGGCTATTTTGCTGCTAAAAATGCTCCTCCAGCCGATTTAAACCCAAGCCGACCCAAGCTGTCGCCATAGGCAGCCGCGCCCCAAGTCTCTATACTATGCCGCTGATCAGGAGATGCACCGATGAGCGGCTATATCGCAAAACAGCCCGAGTTAAACCCGAGCCAACATGAGGCCATGCTGTACACCACAGGCCCACTGTTGGTACTCGCAGGCGCAGGCTCAGGCAAAACCGCCGTAATCACCCGCAAGATCGCCCACCTGATCCAAAATTGCAACATGCCCGCGCATCGCATCGTGGCGATGACCTTTACCAACAAAGCCGCCCGTGAAATGAAAGCACGGGTCAGTAAACTGATGCCGAGTGACCAACTCCGAGGCTTAACCGTTTCCACCTTTCACAATTTTGGCCTGAATTTTCTGCGCTTTGAGCTCAAACATACGCCACTGAAAAACAACTTTTCGATCATGGACGGCGACGACTCCAAGCGCCTGCTGATGGATCTGATGCAACGCGATAATCTCAGCGGTGCTGAAAGCAAAGAACTGGTCAACAAAGCCATTCGTAAAATCTCCGACTGGAAAAATGATCTGATCCTGCCACCGCAAGCGATCAGCACCTGCGAAACCCAAGAAGACCTACAACTTGCGCATCTATATGAGCTGTATGAACGCAATATTCGCGCCTATAATGCGGTGGATTTTGATGACTTGATCGTGCTGCCCGCACGCCTGCTGCAAGACAACCTCGAACTACGTGATAAATGGCAAAACCGCGTGCGCTATCTATTGGTCGATGAATATCAAGACACCAACACCGCACAATACATGCTGGTCAAACTGCTGGTCGGCGTGCAAGCACGCTTTACCGCGGTCGGTGATGATGACCAGTCGATTTATGCGTGGCGTGGCGCAAAGCCTGAAAACATGGCCTTGCTTGGTGAAGATTTTCCGCAGCTTAAAGTAGTCAAGCTGGAGCAAAACTATCGCTCGACCACACGGATTCTAAAAGCCGCCAACTCAGTGATCACCAACAATCCGCATTTGTTTGAAAAAAAGCTCTGGTCGGACAAAGGCCACGGCGACGCGATTCGGGTGATTACCTGCCGCAATGACGACGACGAAGCCGAACGGATTACCCACGACATCATGAGCCACAAGCTGATGAATGGCAAAACGTGGCAAGATTATGCGGTGCTGTATCGCGGTAATTTTCAGGCGCGAGTGCTGGAAACCCAACTGCGCCAGATGCAGATTCCGTATAAATTATCCGGTGGCACATCGTTTTTTGCCCGCGCCGAAATCAAAGACATCATGAGCTATCTGCGCCTGATCATTAACCCCGATGATGACAGTGCGTTCCTGCGGATTATTAACACCCCAAAACGCGCGATTGGCCCTGCAACCTTAGAGAAGCTCGGTCTGTTTGCGCAGGAATACAGTATTTCGCTGCTGCTGGCGGCCAGTGATTTACGGCTCGGTATGGCGATGCCAAAACGGGCGGCGGCACAGTTGCATGAATTTGCCAATTTTATCGACACTTTCACCCGTGAGCTACATGATCACAGTGAGCCAGTGCCACTAGTTCGCCAGATGATCAATGAAGCGGGTTATATCGACTATATCAAAGAACAAGCGGCTACCCCGCAAGCCGAAAAAAACAAGCTGGATAACGTGGAAACCCTGCTGACCAGTATCCAAAACCTGATCAATCGCGCCGATGACGAAAACGACCGCAATATCGAAAGCGTGATTCGTAAGCTGGTGTTGCTTGACCTACTCGACCAGCAGCAAGAGGAGCAGGACACCGATAAAGTCAATCTGATGACCTTGCACGCGGCCAAAGGCTTGGAGTTTCCGTATGTGTATATCATGGGCTTGGAAGAGGACATGCTGCCGCATCGCAACTCTATCGCGGCGGATACGGTCGAGGAGGAACGGCGGCTGATGTATGTGGGGATTACCCGTGCGCGGCAGGGTTTGACGCTGACGTTGGCGGAGCAGCGCAAGGCGGGTGGGCAGATGCGGCATACCACGCCGAGTCGGTTTTTGGATGAGTTGCCGCTGGATGAGTTGGAGTGGTCGGGCAAGAAAAAAGCCAAGCTGAACAACGTCGATCCAAAAAAACAGGCCGAGGCATATCTGGCGAATTTAAAGGCGTTGTTGAAGTGATAAGCGACTCTATGACTTAGAATGTATGAGTATGTTGTAGGCAATTCTCCACGCCTCGTGATTAATTCTTACAGCACGCTCAACATCTATTTGATTTGGCTCATACCTCACAGAGGCATCAAAAGAAAATAGCCCCAGATCTATCCGTTTGTCTTTCGGCAGTCCGTGCTGCTCTGCCATAGTCATAAGTTTTGCTATATCATGCGTTCTGGCAGGTGTCTTAAAGCTTGATATATAATGCTTTATAACCTTTTCAGCGAACTGAAGGGAGTGCCATGCGGACAGTGAGGCGTTCACGCTGTAACCACAAATCAAATCGCTACTCAGCAGCATGTCAGACTTTGCACTTATAATAAAGTCTTGTTTAAGACGACCAAGTTTCTGAGAGACATTAGCGCAAGTGATAAAAAGAGCTTGGATTTCAGCTTCCGCAAGGTCGCTTAAACGCTCTCTGACCAAGCTCGGCAAATCGATAACATGATCCAGCGTATTGAGGATCATTTGACCAACCATCTGGTCTTTTGCAGTCAATATTATGCGACTACCAATAATTAGAGGAATGCGGCACTCATAAGCAGCACCCTCAAGAAGTAGAGGAAATCTGCCAAGACTAGGATCAATATTTAGCTTTGCACCATAACGGGTTTCGTACCACACTCCAACGTGATCGCAGAGATTAGTTTCATTTATGGGAAATATAAGATTCAGCTCGCCAAAAGAAGATAATAACCCAGTAGTCTGATGACGCTTAAAAATTGCAATCATCGCCTGAATTGGTCGGGCTGCAATAGGAACTTTAGCATCAGCGAAAACCTTATCTACCTCTGACATTTCAAACTCAAAATCTGATTCATCAATTCTCATGTGTAGTCCTATAGGCTTAACGTGCGTAAAAAAGTAAACTCATCAAACACTGCATATCGGCTCAATTGTGTGGTTTCAGCCCAAGCGCAAACAGTCCCGCGTATTGCACCACAACTGCGCCGCCAGCACCTCCTCTGACACTTGCACCAGCTCCGCCAACCCACACAACACATGCGGTAGATTGGCCGGTGTATTGCGGGTGTGTCGCTCGTGCGACTGCCGACAGCACAATGGTGTCATATCGGGACAATCGGTTTCTAACACCAAATCCCCCAAGCCGCGCTCGCCCACCAATTGCTGCACCATAGTGCGGAGTTTTTTGGCATTGGGGTCAGTGATCTGCCCCGTAATCCCGATTTTAAAACCCAGCTTAATAAACGCCTTCGCCTCCTGAATCCCACCGCTAAACGCATGCGCAATCCCGCCATGCCGAAACCGATGCCGCTTTAAGATTGCCAGACTATCCGCATGCGCCCGTCGAATATGCAACATCACCGGCAGCTCAAACTGCTCGGCCAGTTCAAGCTGTTGTGCAAATAAATCTTGTTGCGCCTGATACACCTGCGGCTGCTTCATCTGATCGGTATAGGTTTCCAGCCCGATTTCTCCAATCGCCACACACGCATGGCCACGCAAAAACTGCTCTAATCGTAAAATGTCATCCGGCTGATGCTCCAGCATATAAAATGGATGCAAGCC
>JBBKWW010000021.1:0-7787 GCA_037969155.1 Moraxellaceae bacterium | reverse complement strand
GATTGTACGATGGCAGCTTTATGTACTGCACCCAATTCAACTGCTTCGCTGATCTGAGTATAGGCATCGTCTGCGCTGGCAGGCGCTGCGGTTTGTTGCGCCTTGCGCTCCGTGTCAATCGCGGCGGCTTGCAGCGGCAGGCTGACCATGTTGAGCATGGCGGCAATCACAATCAGACTGGCGGCTTTGCGAGGCCAGTGAGTTTGCATCTGATTGTGATGATCTTTTGTGGTGCGATACATGTGCTTATTCCTATTTCTATTCATTTTGTGCCTATGGCGCTGGATGCTGGCCTTGACGTTGAGTGTGCCATTCGATTTGCAAGGCTCGTAACAGTTCATCTGCCTCAATCCGTGCTGGCGGTACGTGTGGCTGTAGTCGGCTGGACAACTGGATCAGTTCATCCGTCAGCAAGCCCGCATAAAACAACGCATGGCCGTTTTCACCCTTACGCCAAAAATGCTCAGCCAAGCCTAAGTATTTGACCGCATTGTGTACGCGAATCCGATCACTGGCCTGTGTTGACCAGCCGTTCAACGTGGTGCGTAACAAGCTACTACGTTGCTCAACGCTACGTACCAGATAACGCTGTTCATGCTCTGCCATCGGTTCTGTACTGTCTGGCGCACTCAGCACCCGAACCCGTAGCGCATGCGTGCCCGTCACGCTGGGCAAGTGCAAGCTCAGGCGTTCGATATGCGCAGTGTTGGCGGCGATGGTGACCGGATAGCGGACTTGACTCACCGGCGTAGGGCTAGTGTTGCTGGAAATACCGCCCTGACCATCACGCCACATTGCACCAATCGGTAAGTCAATCGCGAGGTACACGGTCTGTGGCTGGTCGCTCGGGTTATTCAGCCGGATCGGCAGTTGTACTGACTCGCGTGGCACATAGCTGCTGCGCGGTTGCGCGTTGCCCAGTGCACTAGCGTGGGGGGTGAGCAGTTGCTGCAAAGTATCATCCCAACGCTGTTGTTTGAGATTCGGTGCAGTGGTGGGCGTAATCGGCGAGGGCACAACACCATCCGCAACAAACTGTAGGCTGCGACTCAGATCAAACGCCAAAGCAATCGGCTGGCTACGGCCATACGGCGCGGTCAAAATCGCCGGATAACTTTCGATCCATGGTTTGATATGGTCATTCCAACCAAAGCACAGCCAATTACACGTCTTGCCTTGTTGCTGTAGGCTAAATGATGCGGCAGTCTGCGTGGCGGCACTAATCGGGTCGAGGTGTAACGGACGGTTGGCTGCATTAAAATGCTGTGGATCAGCCGTTAAGGTGTCGATGGGAATATCAGCAATCTGTGGATTGGATGGACGGCGTAACAGCGTTGGCGGTGCGTTGCTGCTCGCCTCGGAGAGTGTCAGACGGCCATCCGGTAGCTGGAGCATGCCACGATATTTAGCACCCGCCATGCTAAATAAGCTAGGGTTGGCGTGGTGATATTGTCCGCTATCAATCAGTAATTGATCGCCCAGATAGCTGGTTTCTCGTAATTCACGGAAGGTATGCGCGGTAAAGGTCTGTGTTGTGCCCAATACCCAGTATTGCCCGTACAGGCCGCTATGCATCTGATGGCGGAATTCTGCGGGGTCTTTGACCATGGTATACGGCACCTTGATGCGGTCAAGGTGCTGCTTGAGATAAGTGGTGTTTTGGTCAAAGCACGGGTCAATGTAGCGTCTATGCGCCCAGTGGTAGACCCAGAACTTTTGATGACTCTGACAACCGTAATAAATCAAAACAGGTTTGCTGGTGTGGCCTGTGGTCGGGGTATCAATCTCGATCTCAATCGGGGGGACGACTACAACTGGCTTGGTCAACTGAATCGAGTCGGTATGTGCCACGGTACGCCATGCGTCTTCACCGGTCGCGCCGCTCAGTTGCACTTCAAGCACGAGGATCACTTGACCAACGCTGCTGCCTTGGGTTGCCCATGTATTCAGTTGGGTCGGCAATTGCCCCTGTGCATCCACGCTGTAGCTGGCTTGAAGGATTGGCTGTCCAATGCGCTCGCCAGTTTCAGGGTCGATGGCGATGATGCGTACCGGTAGATCAGACACTGCCGTTTGGGTTTGGTTCTGTAAGCCCCATTGGATCGTGGCGGCTTGGCCGATTTCGACTTGGCTGGGTGCTTGTAAGTTGCCCGACAAGCCGACACCGGTCTGACGCACGTCTTGCACATCAAAGCTGCGGTTGACGATCTGGCTAGACTGGCTACCATCGGGTGCAGTGGTGGTCAGTCGTACGGTATAGCGTCCTGCGGCGGCTTGTCCAAGCGGTACGCTAAATGTTCGATCTTGCAAGGCCTCAGCGGGCAATTCGGTATAGTCGATCTGCTGTGACCAGATCACTTGGCCAGTTGGGTCGATCAGTTCAAGCTGTTGTTGTCGAGCGCTGGCGGTTTGGTTGCGGGCGCTGTTTTGGATACGGGCGGTCAGTTGGACGCTGTCACCTTGGGCGTATGCAGTCTTGTCTACCTGTAGGAAGCTTTGGGTCAGGCCATCACTGGCGGCATTACTGACCACATCAAATGGTATCGAGGTGCTGACGATGGGGGGAGCTGCGAGGTCATCTGGGTTGACCAAGTCGAGTACCACTTGATAACCAGACGGACGTGTGCCGCCGACTGGCCAGAGTGCAGTCACCACGGCAGTCGCGTCACCACTGCCCAAGCTGCCGGATAATGTCACGGTTTGGCTCGGCAGTGTGGCGATGGTTTGCCCGCTACTGTCGATGACGCGCAGTTGCAGTTGGTTGCTGCTGGCAAAAATGCCGAGATTCTCCACTGTTGCGGTAATTCTGATGATTTCACCACCTTGATAGACGGGTTTATCAAGGCTACCACTGAGGGTATGCGCCCCAAATCCTGCACTAAAGCCAAGGCTGGCGCGGTTGTTGCTGCGGGTGAATTCGCGCATGATGCCGCTGGTTTGCTCGTTGCCGCCATCAGGAATACCAGTGATGGAGTCAATACCTGCGCCTGCGTCATTGGCGACGACGATGAGCTCAGCAAAGTCGGACATATCGCCGTCATAGTTGATGCTGAGATCGATATAGTGGCCGCCTTGCAGGGGTTCGGTCAGGCGTACGGTTTCGATCAGGCGCACGCTGTTGTCACTGCGGCTGCGCACGTAGAAGCTGACCGGTACACCTGCCGCTACTCGCAGCCCACCGGCGTTGCCGATCCGTGCGGTTAGGACGGAGTCACGGAACCAGCCACGGTCGTTGATGCGCAGGTATGAGGTGGTGAGGTCGGGGGCAACAGTGGCGTTTTCGTTCAGCAGCAGGTTGGCACGGTAGGTGTTGTGGGCTTCCCAACTGTTTACTTCTTGGCGTGGAACGCTCAAATCATCATTAATATTGGTGACGTGGTAGCTGTATTGGTTCCAGATATTGCGGGTACGTGCCCAGTCTTTGTTTTTACTGGAGAGCATGCGGATGCCCGCAAAACGTGGACTACCTACGTTGTGATTAGTCGCTGTGAATAGAATATTGGCTTGTCCATCGCCATTCGCATCCACAACAATCGGGTATTCCATTGCCGTTACCTGTGAGTTTGGCAACTCATAGCGAACAGTACCTGTTGCAGCATCATAAATCCGAAAGTATTGTTCATCTGCATAGACTACCTCGAACTGCCCATCTCCATCAAAGTCAAACAGACCTGAGCCCGTTACGTTAGACGAGTTATCTTGGGTCGGTGAAGACCACAGCACGCTTCCATCGGAACGCATAACAACATATTGAGAATAACCAGCCACACCAATTTCAGGGAATCCATTACCATCAAAATCACCAATGGTTGGTGCGCCACTGCCAAAACGATCCGGAAGAGTATGGCTTGCAACTTCTTGCCCTGTTGAAGTGAGAATCCGAATTCTACCACCCCCTGTCAAAACAATATTGGGGCTACCCGTACCCAACAAATCAGCAACAGCTGAAAAATAACTAGGATAGTAATTAAATAACGTCTGTGTTTCTGCCTTAACAGCATTGTTCGAGTCTAAACTTTGCGTGTAAGTTGCAACGCCTGTAGTCCCAATAATTTCCATTCGTCCATCACCAGTGAGATCCGCCAATACGGTTGCAGCCCCAACATTGTGACGTGTTTTTAGACCATGCTGATAATCACTAATGGTATTTCCAACTACAATTTCTGCTGTGCCATCACCATCCAAATCACCGACCATTAGATCATTAGCTAACCAAAGATTACTTGTGACCCCAACAGACCATGATTTTTTATACACTCCTGTGTTGGAGTATACGAGAAGGCTTTGGCCACTTCTAACTATCACTTCTGGTAAGCCATTACCATCCACATCTGCAATCACGGGTGAGTTATATCGAGAGTCAATCCCCCTAATTTTCCACAGCACTGAACCATCCAAACCATCCAAAACAACCATTTCATCAAAGTAATTGACATAAATAATCGCAGCTCTATCTCCGGCACCAATCACGCCATCACTATTGGTATCAAAAAGTGGTGCTGCAACAGGAGCAGCTGAGGATCCATAATTGCTCCAATCACTAGGTCTGTTTGGATCATCCGCTGAAAATCCATAACGCCAACTGACTTCGGCATCCAACGTCCCGATTGGTGGCTTAATTTCAATAGCATCACCACTCAAGCGGATGTTATTGGCCTTATTACTCTCTGCCAGCACCCCCTCGGTATCCGCCCACACCGCAATCGGAGCCTCCCGAAAACGCACTTTGCCAGATACAGGAAATGTAAACTGCATCTGCTGATTGCGGGTCAGTGCCACATCCACTTGCTGGGTCGCATAGATCTGCTCACCCTCATCCCACTGCCGGTTGTGATTGGTATCCTCAAACGCCATCACGGTAATTCGTTGCGGATTCAAATCCCCACGGCCAATACTTTCCAGTGTCACGCTCAGCTCACCCTGCATCCGCAAGCGCTGGGCATCGGTCTGAATCGCACCAGCATCCACCTTAGTCACTTTAAGATCAGGTAGGATCGCTTGTGCTAATTGAGGACGTAAACGAATCTCACCAAGGTCAACGATAGACTCACTCTGTACAGATCGGTCAATACGGCGAACCGTGCTCAGGTATAGCGCAGGATTGACCTCGAGCTGTACTTGGTCATCTGAGAGAGAATAGGGGTGTAGCACTTGACCATCCGAATTGGTGACTCCTGTATACAAGACTCTATTAGTTGAGCTGTTCACCAAGCGTACAGGAGCATTGGCAATCGGCTGATTGGTTTGGGAGTCGACCACACGGCCTTGCACTCGATAATCCAGCATCACTAAATTAGGTTCATAAGTTAGTTGAGTGTCAGCGTGGATGCCCACTGTTGCTGACTGCTGGCTTTTATAAGCGGGATGCTGAACACGAATCAGCCAATACCCTGTGCTCAGTAATAATGTCGCTTCTGCGGCGTTGTTAGTTGGTGGTTTAAAACTCTGTGTTTGTTCAACATATCCTGCGGCGTTGAGACGTTCGGCAATGATGGTAATCCCACTAATCTGTCTATTACTGTTTCTATCGGTCGCCCGCACAATCACCTTACCGGTCGTCATCATGGGTGGTGGTTGGGTCGGATCAGTGCCCACAGGCGCAAGCGGTAAGCGAATCAGACCGATATTTGCCTCTTGGGCGGGTTGCAATATCAGACTCACACTGGCTTGCTGGTAACCCTGCTTGACGATACGCCATTGCTGTGAGCCTGCTGCAATGCCGGATACTCTAAACAACCCCTGTGCATCTGTAGTAGCCAACAGACCAGAATCACTGAGAACCTGTACTCCAGCCAGTGGTTGGCCTTGCTCATTGCGAACCTCCCCACGCGCTGACGACAGATAGTCTGATTCGGCATACAGTTTAGGGCTAAACATGGATACCGTACCCGCGCGTGCCGTACTTTTACCTTGTACCGGTGCATAACCCGCTTTACGCACATCGATACCAAATCCGCTTGGCTCAGACATCACCACCTGATAGCGACCATCCGCATTGGTAAACACAATCATCGGTTCACGATTCGGTAGTGGTAGCCCGACGCTATCAACCGCCACCACAGTCACCTGCGCACCAGCCACGGGTACTTGGCTGACTGCGTCGAAAATCTGCCCTTGAATCTGCGCCATTGTGGCTTGGCTCGTACGACTCAGTTGGATTTGACCTAAGTTAAGCTGGTCACTTTGTCGTAGCGTCAGGTTCAGCGTCAGTGTATTGTACCCATCGCGTTGCAGCACCACACTGATGACGCCAGTTGGGGCGTTATTGAGATTTAGCTGGCCTTGTAGATCAGATTGCGCTTGTGGCTGTTGATTGATCAGCAGTTGTACGTTTGGTAATGGCAACTGTGTTTCGCTATCGATCACCTGTAAGCGGATGCTGGCTTGTAAGGGATTGTTGATTGGCTGCGCCTGCCGTGCCAAACTGCGCAGTACCAAAGCAGTAATATACGGATCATCAAACCAACTGCCGTTGGACTGCTGTTGTTGTGTCGCTCGTGCCGCAAATTGCTGTGCCGAATTCGTTTGTGCTTGGTACGGATGTAGCGATTCAGCCACCAATGCATCAATGAACAATCCACGTGGATGGGTTGTCCATTGTGCGGGCTGTACCTGTGCAGATTGTAAAAACTGCACCAAGCGATTAATCGTGTCACTCACGGCGTGATCACGTACCAGCGGCGTTAACGCAGTCAGCACATAAGCACTCACATAAACCTGATCCAGTGAATACACCTGATAGCTGCCATTGCTACGCTGTTGGTTGCGTAGATAAGCCACTGCACGGCGAATGATGTCCTGCCAGATTTGTTTTTCAGGTTGTGTGGTGAGCTGCTGGATAAATTGTGTTTCATGTAACGCCAACAACACAAAGGCAGTGTCTAGCGGGTTGCTCTGCCAATGTTCTAAATGACCAAAGCCACCATCAGTATTTTGAGAGGATTTCAGCAAGTTAAAATAAATCGATGGTGACTGCTGACCAAAGTGCGCGAGCATCGCAGCACGCGCTAGACCTTCAGTACTACGCTCATTTTGTAATAAGTTATCCAAATCAACCGACGGCAGTGCACCCGCTTGCAACAGACTTAACGTATGCAGGCTTTCAGCATAGCTTTGTAAGTCGAGTGCGTGACGTGAGGCGGTGGTCGCTTGAGAGGCCAGCCAACGTTCGCCCTCTGCAACACCCGCATGACTCAGTGTTGAGCAGATTAGACCCAACATGGCTAATGAAAGCTGCGATAGCACGGCAGAGTTGAAATGCATGGATGGCTCCGATGTTTATTTAGAAAATCTTATCTTGAAGTTGCTGTACAGGCATATTTGTAATTAATACTGATGCTTACAGCGTCTTAATTCGACGAACAAACTAGCAGCTAACACAGCTATTGTAAAGTTATGTTGTCAGTGACTTATAAAAACCTGTCTAAAGTATTGTGATTACACCGTTTTATTGACCACTCCCTGCCCTACAGTAAACAAAATCCATAACATCCAACCTGTGCTTAAACCAGCCAAACGCCCCCAAGCTTCCCCCATCTGCCGGAATGATTGCAGCTACCGGTACAACAGGCTATCCTTCCTGCGCGGGTTACATACCCGCCGGTTTTAGCAGACCGATCCACCTAAGAACACAAGAGCCTACGGTTTTTGTGAGCCTTTGCTCGTCCTCCTCTGCGGCGGAACGGGAGGGGGACGCGTTCGCGCGTGCTGGTTTCTTAGGTATCAGTCTGTCAACCTCTTCTCGTTGGGGTCGGCGTAGAAAACGGAATTTAAAGTACGTTAAGGGA
>JBBKWW010000020.1:0-18491 GCA_037969155.1 Moraxellaceae bacterium | reverse complement strand
TTTTCGTCCAAATACCAGCTACTACAGCCACCTGCATTCCACACCATGTTTTTCAGTTGCGCTTGCACATGATCATTAAATGCCGCTTCGGCTTCTGGTTTGACCGTGAGACTTGTCGCCTGTTTTCGATCCAGTTCGGCTAAGCATTTCAAGGTGTACTGTACTTGCGCTTCAATCATAAAAATAATTGAGTTATGACCTAGCGCAGTATTTGGGCCGAGCAAAAAGAACAAGTTTGGCATTTGACGGGTATTGATCCCCATATAAGCACTCAAGCCGCCATGCTGCCGAATCTCTTGTCCATCATCACCATACACATGCAGTGGTCCCAGCGGATTCTGCACATCGAAGCCCGTGCCACAGATGATCACATCGACTTTATGCAGCTGGCCTTGTGCATCAAGCACGCCTTCGGCGGTGATTTCTTTCACGCCAGTGGACAGCACTTGTACGTTGTCACGGGTCAGGGCAGGGTAGTAATTGTTCGAAAACAATACCCGCTTACAGCCAATCGTATAATTCGGAGTCAGTTTGGCACGTAACTCAGGATTTGGAACTTGGCGTTTTAGATGGCTTTTTGCCAAAGCACTAATCGGCGCCATCAGCTTGGGATTAATAAACCCGATGCCAAAAAACTCACTCTGCCAATAAATCGCGTGACGTGCCAGTCGCTGTGCAGGCGGAATATACTTAAATACCTTGCGCACGGGGGCAGGAATCACACCATCAGGCTTGGGCACAATCCAGGGTGGCGTACGTTGAAACAGCAATAGCTCACCAACCTCACTCGCAATTGCAGGTACAAACTGAATCGCACTTGCCCCAGTTCCAATCACTGCAACCCGTTTATGTGCTAACGTCACATCATGTTGCCAGTCTGCTGAATGGAACAGCGCACCTTTAAACTGATCCAAGCCTTTGATTTTTGGTAGAGCAGGGCGGCTGAGTCCACCGACACCCGACACCACGATTCGCGCTGTAAAAGACTCGCCGCCAGCAAGACGAATCATCCAGTGTTTTTTTGTGCTATCCCAGCGACTCTCAATCACCTCACTATCGGTACGCACATGTGGCGTGAGATTATATTTGGTCGTGCAGTGCTGCATATAGCGCAAAATTTCGGCTTGTCCCGAATACATACGTGACCAGTTTGGATTCGGTTCAAACGAAAAAGAGTACATATTAGACGGCACATCACACGCGGCACCGGGGTAATGGTTGTCACGCCATGTGCCACCAATCGTTGAGGCTTTTTCGAGGATGACAAAATTATCGCGCCCTGCTTGCTGACAGGCAATCGCCATACATAACCCAGAAAAACCACTGCCAATAATCGCAATGTCATAATGTGCTTTCAATGATGACTGACCCATACAGACAGACTCCGCTTTAAACCAAAACTTTTACCACAAAATAGGCGAGATAGCCTTGACCAAATCACCCAAAATCGACTGACAGTTTTGGTCGAGCATCGTGACGTAACAACTAACTGTTACAGCATCACCCAATACTTAATGATAGAACTGATAGTATCTCGATGTGACTGAGTACCCTATGATGCCTTGCCAAACGCTAGATGAATTTTTGCAATATGTTACTGAGCGCAATCCGAATGCCACTGAGTTTAACCAGTCAGTCAGTGAGGTGATGAGTACCGTTTGGCCATTTGTAGAAAAAAATCCACAATATAAAAAACATGGCTTACTAGAGCGCCTGATCGAACCAGATCGGATGATTAGTTTTCGAGTGGCATGGCTAGATGATAATGAACAGGTGCAAGTGCATCGTGGCTACCGTATTCAACACAGCAATGCATTAGGGCCTTATAAAGGCGGTATGCGCTTTCATCCGTCGGTCAACAGCTCCATTCTGCGATTTTTGGCCTTCGAGCAAACCTTTAAAAATGCGCTCACCACACTGCCGATGGGGTCAGGTAAAGGCGGCTCAAACTTTGATCCTAAAGGCCGCAGCGATGAAGAAATCATGCGTTTTTGCCAAGCGTTTATGACCGAGTTATATCGCTATATTGGTGCAAATGTCGATGTGCCCGCGGGTGATATTGGTGTGGGTGCGCGTGAAGTGGGTTATATGACCGGCATGATGAAAAAACTCTCTAACGATACTGGCTGTGTATTTACGGGTAAAGGACTCAGTTTTGGAGGATCGCTGCTGCGTACCGAAGCAACGGGTTATGGCTTGGTTTATTTTGTGCAAAATATGCTCAAACATGCCAATATTTCGTTTTCAGGCTTACGTGTGTTGGTGTCAGGCTCTGGCAACGTGGCGCAGCATGCGATTGAACGCGCACTCATGGACGGCGCTAAGGTGCTGACGGCATCTGATTCAGATGGTACCGCCTACTTACCAGCCGGATTTACCCAAAAAGATTTAGAGATATTAAAAAATATAAAAAATATTGAGCGTAAGCGTATTAAGGATTTTGCTGAGGTGATTGGAGCAGAGTATCTGGCTGGCCAAAATCCGTGGCATATTGCTGCCGATATTGCCTTGCCGTGTGCGACCCAAAACGAATTAAACCTTGAGGATGCACAAACGCTGTTAAACAATCAGGTGCGATGCGTCGCGGAAGGCGCCAATATGCCCTGTAGCAATCCCGCGATTGCACTGTTTGAACAGGAAAGGATTCTCTATGCACCAGGCAAAGCCAGTAATGCCGGTGGCGTTGCAACTTCTGGGCTAGAAATGTCGCAAAATGCCATGCGGCAGTTTTGGAGTCGGAATGAAGTAGATCGGCGGCTACGCGCAATTATGTCTGAGATCCATGATGCTTGCCTACACTATGGCTGTCGCGAGGATCGCACGATCAGCTATGTGACAGGTGCAAATATTGCTGGTTTTGTTAAAGTTGCTGACGCGATTATTCAGCAAGGAGTGCTATAAATCTTGCCAGACTCAATACCCACCCAGCCATCACATACGCCCATGCCGCAAACATCTTTGCGGCATGGTTTATTTGCGCAATCGAGTGATGATGCCCAAGCCGTGGCGATTTGGCTGGCGGCTCGCGCTGAGCGTTCAGTGCATACCTTCGAAGCATATCGGCGTGAATCGCAACGCTTACTGATCTGGCTGCAAGAGCAGCAGCTTGGCCTGCAACAGATGCACCTCGATGATTTGCATCGCTATTATCGGCATTTGCAACAGCCACCAGCACACTGGATCAGGCCGCGTAAGCCACGCCAAGATCAGCAGTTACTCGACACACAACTGCTGATTGCGGGTTTGTCAGTCAGCTCATTGGATTATAGTCGCCGTGTATTGGGCTTATTATTTGATTACCTACAGCAAGCCGGTTATCTGAGTCGTAATCTGGTACGACTCAGCCAGCGACCAGCCACAGTACAACAACACAGTACCAGCACGCTACGCTTCCTCAGCGTAGAACAATGGCAGTGGCTGTGGACTTGGTTATGCAACGGTTCACGTCACACCGCACTTGCTGATGCACATTATATGCGTGATCGCTGGTTACTATTATTACTCTATCAAACTGGCTTGCGGCGTGATGAGGCTGCACGTGCCTGTATGGCGGATTTTAAACCCACGTCGCACGGCTGGCTGTTACAAGTCGTGGGCAAAGGCCGTAAATACCGCGAAGTCAGTATTCATCCACAGCTCATGCAAGCATTAGCCGAATATCGGCTCTGGCTGGGCTGTTTACAGCCAGAACCGCAACCAGACGAACAGCACGTACCACTAGTGGCGGCGTTTAATCAGCAACATGGACTGCAACCGCTGACATCCCGTGCAATTGGGCTAAGCATTCAAAAAATTGGGCAAACGGCTGCGGCAGATTGCACTGACCCCCAGATGGCTGCCGTGCTGCGACAGCTTTCGACCCACTGGCTACGACATACGAATGCCACACATCGTCTACTGGCCGGTGCGTCGCTTGAAACCACACAAGACGAACTGGGTCATGCCGACCCTAAAACCACGCGGCGTTATGTGCATACTATAGATGAACAACGTCGGGCTGATTTACAACGCTTCTTGCAAGTGAGTGCGCCAAGCTAACGCTCTCTCATCTACAATCTACTGGCGCAATTTGAATAGATTTCACCACAAACCAAGCAAGCTTCCCATAACAAATTAGCACCTATAACTATCATTATAGGTGCTCTAATTGATATGCTAAACCCCTCGTTTTGCTAAAAACCCGAAGGGACACGGCCGTGACTCAAACGTCAACAGCCCCCAGAGATTCTGATACCTCAAAGTTTGCTTGGCGAAGCGTGAGCCAGATTTCTTTACCAACTTTATCAAACTGTCGTACGACTTTAACAAAATTCTCGCGCTCGGCAACATCGACCATTGGGGCGGGTAATAAAGGATCAAACACCACTTGATGAATCGCTGCACTGCCCATTGACAAAGACTCTTTTGCCGCAATATCGAGAGGTAACTGATCTGCCTGCTGCATCCAATTCTGTAATTGCTGGCTGAGGATTTTATAGCGCTCATTCAGCGCCTCGCCATCCCACAGCGACTGGATTCTCTGCTCGGTATAAGCATCAAACTGACTAGACACGCAGGCTATCGCGCCAGACTCCAAACCCAAATGCTGTAAGCGATCAGTCACACTGGCTAAGTTTGTACAGATATTATTGGGGCGAATATAGAGGCCTTTTTCTAACTCACGAAAGCCTAATAAGCGTAATGCACGCTCGCGTCGTACCAGCGCTGTTCGATCTGTTCGGCCGAGGGCATGACCATATATGGTCATATAGTCACCATGCCAAACACGCACTGATTGATCCGCGTGACGCCATTTGGAGACATCGTCAGCGATTTCCATCGCATTGGCGCCAAGGCGATAGATACCGCGGCCAGCAGTTTCAGTCAGCTTTTCTGACAATAAGCGAGTTAACGCGACTCGAGTGCTGACTTCACCAATCCCAAATAACAAGCACGCTGAAACGGCTTCTTTTGAGGTAATGGGTACGCCGTTTCCAGCCATTAAAATATCGAGAATAATTCTTCTAGGGGTAATTTTCATATGAATTCAATCCATGCGAATGTTTAACTGCATGATCTATCATAGCATTCCTCAGTATACATATGTGCATGTATTTTTTTGGCAGGCCGGTTTTGGGTTCTTGGTTAGCCTCCGAATTGGCTGGACTGATGCAAGTCACTGCATCTGTTCATGAGCGGATCTATTGATTTGACCGTACAGCATACAAAACAAAGTTGCAAAGAAAATATATTTGCCTGTATCTTGGTAATATCTATTTGATTGCATGCAGTCAAAATATAGAGAAATCAGTCGTTTTGGAGCATAGGAATGCGTCATTTATACAACTACTGCTGGGCAGTTGGTTTAGCACTCACCAGTACGGTGACGTTTGCTGAGCAGACTCGCGCGCCGCTGTCTACCGATATTGCTGGCTACTGGCGTAATATTGATGATGTGACTGGCTTCTCCAAAGGCATTGTGCATATCCAGCCTGCTGCTAATGGCACTTATTTTGGTCGAATTGTTGAGGTTATCCCTCGTCCAAACTATGTACCGATGGAGTTGTGCAATAACTGTCCAGCGCCATTTACAGACCAAAAAATTCTGGGATTAACCGCAGTTTGGAACATTAAAAGCTCACCAAATGTGGATCGAGGATACAGCGGCGGGTATATTATTGATCCTTTAAATGGCAAAATTTATGCAGGTGAGTTAAGAGTCAGTGCAGACGGAAGACGGCTGACAGTACGTGGTAACGTGATTGGCGCAAGAATGCTAAAGCGCTCACAGATTTGGATTCGTGAACCCAATTATGTGCCTAAATACACATGGCGCATGACCCAATAACTTCTCCGGCCGTGTGACTATACATCGTATAGCCACACGCCGCTCTGCTGATCTACGTGATTGGGGTGGCTGAACTTGAGGGGTGCTGAAAACGATTGACCACACAGCTGGTCACCATGTCACCCTCAACATTTACAGCAGTGCGCACGGTGTCTAGTAGGCGATCCATCGGCAGTAAAATGGCGATGGCCTCAGCAGGTAAACCAACAGCTTGCAGAACCATGACCATGCTGACCATGCCCGCGCTAGGAATACCCGGTGAGCCGATTGACGTCACCATCGCCACAAAAAACACCAATAACTGCTGTCCCAATGTTAATTCAATGCCGATCAGATTCGCGATGAAGAGTGCCGCAGCGGCCTCATAGAGCGCAGTCCCATCCATGTTCATGGTGGCACCCAGCGGCAGTACAAATCCAGCGACTTCGGGTTTGACCTGTAGGCCATCCGTGGTGCAACGCAAAGTGACAGGTAACGTGGCCGCGCTAGACGAAGTGGCAAAAGCAGTAATCAACGCCGGACGGCCTGCCCGCCAAAATTGACGCGGACTGATGCGGGTCAAGCCATATAAAATACTCGGCAGCACCACTACGCCATGAAACAGTGTGGTCAGTACCACCAGCACCATAAACGCCGCCATTGTGGTGAGTAGATCAAGGCTTTGTGTGGCGGTTAATTTAACCAATAATGCAAAAATCCCTAGGGGTGCAATCCGCATAATCCATTGCACAATCTGCATCATCAATGCCAAAAACTCTTCGAACAAGCCAATCACGGTACGATAACGCTCTCCCGCAGTGACCAACGCAATGCCTAAAAATAAGGCAAAGATCACCACGGGCAAAATTTTACCTTCTGCAAATGCGGTGACTGGATTGCTAAATAAACCACTGACGAAACCAGTGACAAACTCCGAAAATGGTAATTGCTTGGCTTCAAAAGTCGCCATCGCATCACCGAACATGCCGACATCTTGCGTTTGACCGACTTGAAAAATATTCATCGCAGTGAGCGCAATCACCACTGCAATTGCCATTGTGAAGACAAACATGCCGAGTGTGGCCTTCCAGACACGATGGATTTGTTGGTGTAGACGGAGATTGGCGACACCGACCACAATCGAACAAAAAATCAGTGGCATCAGTACCATTTTAAGCAAGCCAATAAATGCCTTGCCAATCAGATCGACACCATATAGGAGCTGTGTCACACCCGTCTGGGCTGTGCCGAGGCTATGTAGCAGCACGCCAGCCCCAATGCCGAGTACGGCAGCGAGTAAGATTTGGTTGTTTAAACTGAGTCGCATATCAGCATTTCTCAAGGCCAAGATGAATGCAGTGTACGAGTTATACGGTGAATTGTGTTCACATGATTGATGCAAATCAATTCCCCAATAACCGCTAAACTAGCAGGATCAAGACTCTGTCAAATGCTTTAGGAATATAGACACGATGATATACGATTTATTGGTAGTCGGTGGTGGCTCTGGTGGCGTGCGTGCAGCACGAATTGCAGCATCTCTGGGTGCAAAGGTAGCGATCATTGAGGATACGCACTGGGGTGGTACATGCGTCAATGTCGGCTGTGTACCCAAAAAAATGTATCACTATGTCGGGAGTGCGCGGGATGAAATTGAGCTGGCACAAGCCTTTGGCTGGCAGGTTGAATTAAAAGACTTAGACTGGTCAGTATTTTTTAAGAATAAACAAGCCGAAATCCAACGTTTACAAGCGGTGTATCAGCGCATGCTGAGCAACAGTGGCGTGGTGACGATTGAAGGATTTGGACGCGTGATCAGTCCAAACCAAGTGCAAGTCGGTGAAACCATCTATCAAGCCAATCATCTTTTGATTGCGGTTGGTGGCGCACCAGTGCTGCCTAACATTCAAGGGATCGAACTGGCGATTCACTCTGATCAACTGTTTGCGCTGGCTGAACTGCCCAAGCGCTTATTGGTGTTTGGTGGCGGCTATATTGCCTGTGAAATGGCCAGTACCTATCACAAGTTTGGAACACAAGTGCGCTTAGTCGCTCGCAGTAAACTGCTCAAAGAGTTTGACCAACAAACGGTGCAGTTCTTAAAGCAACAGTTCGAGCATGAGCAACTGAATTTCAGCGAAGACCTATCGATTCAAGCACTACAGAAAACTGATGATGGGATTGAAGCGACCTTTAGCGATGGGACACGGCAATGTTTTGATGTGGTGCTGATGGCAACTGGCCGTAAACCTCGCTTTACTGATTTAGGCTTGGCACAAGTCGGTGTACAGTTGGATGAGAGAGGCTTAATCAGCGTTAATCAGAATTATCAGACAAGCATCGCATCGATTTATGCCGTTGGTGATATTGTAGATGGGTTAGATTTGACCCCAGTTGCATTGGCGCAAGGCATGTATCTGGCACGCCATCTGTTTAGTACCACGCAGTGTGCCCCACCCGACTTGTCTAAAATTGCAACCACGATTTTTACCCATCCACAAGTAGCAACCATTGGTGCTACTGAGCAGGCATTACAGGTGCAAGCACGGCCGACTCGTGTCTATCAGTCTGAGTTTCGTCATCTCAAATATACGCCCACTCACTTACAGCATCGCACGTTTATCAAGCTGTTGGTCGATGATGTGACCGATCAGATTGTCGGAATCCATTTGGTTGGTCATGAGGTTGGTGAAATCATGCAAGGCTTTGCGGTCGCGGTGCAGGCAGGCTTGACCAAGGCACAGTTGGATCAAACGATTGGTATTCATCCCACAGTTGCCGAAGAGTTAGTCACCATGCGTGAACCTAGTCGTTGGGTTGAAGCAGCGCTAGCCGATTAATCTCAGCTCATGTGCCGATATATGGTACCCATGCGGCCGTTTGCGTGCTGTGCCCCATCCCTGCAAGCGGTCGTTTTTTGATCTAGCTAGACTGTGTTGTGATGATTAAATAGAGCTTACCAAATACGCCCCCTGCGGTTTGAGGGGGCGTTCAATACGACTGAGAGAACAAATATGTGGTTAAGCGCGTTGCGCTGCCCATACTTTATCATAAGCAATTAATAGCTGTTCATGCACGCTACTACCCTGCATGTTCTCACCGAGATTGCTTAAACCAAGGTACTGTTCGCTGCGCTTTAACAAGGCTTGTGCCTGTGACACAGTTTCCGCACCAAACAACAATGCCACATTCTGTATAAATGGGTCAGCCTGATCCAGCTGAATCAAGGTGGCAATACAGCGATACAAACGCAGGCGCTCCGCAGGTAACTGTCCAAACTGAGCAACCCAAGCACAGCCTTCAAGCGCTTCATCAAGGTTGCCACAGGCCAATGCTGCCAGTGCTTTTAGCTCACCCATGCGTAGGCTTTTCCACAGGCTATTCGGCTCAGCAGCAAGGCCAATCAACGTGGTGATCGCCAGTTCATCAGGCAAGTCCATCGACAGTAAGGTCTTGAGCAGTTGCTTGCTGTGCGCTTTGGTTAAATCTTGCAGCTTGAGTAACGCTGGGCGCACCTGATTGCCCACGCTGTTATTTTCCCACTGTAGCTCGTCGATGGGATAAATCTCTGACATGCTCGGCACTAAAATCCGGCAAGAATACACGCCTAAATGCTGAAAATCCGCCACATAGATCTCTTTATCCATGCCATGCAAGGTGTTGACACACCATTGATAGTCTTCTTCGGTGGTTTGGCTAAAATCCCAATCCACAAAATCCACATCCGGTGTTTCACGTAAAAAGTCCCAACTCACCACACCTGTTGAGTCAATAAAATGCAATTCGATATTTGACGCATCAATGACTTCATCGAGATCAAAACTTGGCGCAGGAAACTCAGCCAAGCTGTCTAAGGCACGGCCTTGCAATAGCTCGGTCAGGGCACGCTCCAGCGCGACTTCAAAACGTGGATGCGCCCCAAAACTGGCAAATAACCCTTGATTTTCGGGATGTAATAAGGTGACACACATCACCGGAAACTGACCGCCGAGTGAAGCATCTTTGATCAAAATACCAAAGCCAGCAGCGCGTAAGCCTTGAATACCAGCAGCGATACGCGGGTAACGTGCAATCACTGTATCAGGCACATCGGGTAAACAAATGCCTTCACGGATAATCTTAAACTTAATGTCGCGTTCAAAAATCTCTGACAAGGCTTGCGTCCGCGCTTCCATCAGCGTATTGCCAGCGGACATGCCATTACTAACATACAGATTGCCAATCAGATTGACTGGAAAATAAACCTGCTTATCATCACTCAGGCGAGTGTATGGAATCGCACAAATACCGCGTGCTGCATTGCCAGAGTTAAGATCGACCAATTGTGATGCAAGTACCGCATCATCAGGGTTATAGAATTTTTGCAGCTTTTTGGTCAGTAGACCTTTTGGCCATGCGTCATCTTCCCATGCAAACCATTGTTCATTTGGATAATGCACAAAATCAGCGTTGGCGATGCGCTGCCCTAAGTAAAAGTGCGTCCAAAAATAATTGGTGCTTAAACGCTCAAAAAACTCACCCAACGCACTGGCGCGGGCAGCCAGTTGTGATGCGCCTTTACCATTACTAAACAGTCGCTTGCAGTCACGATCACTGATATGAACTGACCAAATGGCTTCAATTTCATTCAGCCATGAGCGTTCTTCGATGTTAAAACCAAGTCGCTTTAACTGCTTGCTTAGGGTGCGAATGGACGCTTCAAGCGAGGCGTCTTTGCTGGGAATAAAAGTTTCGGTGGTGGTCTTTTTAGAGGCAGTCACAATTCATGCTCAGTGTGCAGGTGCAGCAGCATAACATGCCCCACTCGTTCTTCGAATATGTTGTGCCATCATTCGACTACTGCCGAATCACCCAGCATTAAACCAAGCGGCGCACCGGATACACCAGACCAATCGTCTTTTAGACGCTACGGATACACCACATTAGACAGCATCTGCTTGGCATATGGATTGGTTTTTAAGAAATTCAAATCCGTCTGATTACCAGCTTCCAGCCGTACTTTTAGCTGGCGCATGGTGATTTTTGGGGTCAAACTCACCACGATATTGGCGACGATCACGGGAACATTTCCACCAGGGTCGGCATTGCCATCGAGTTGGATGTGGGTGCGTGACTTGCCCAGTGGTGTCACCGTCCAGCCTGATTGCATGCGGGGGATCCGTACTCGATCTGGATGAATCGGCAGTAAATTTGGGGTGGCAGCGGCAAATAACGATAACTGTAATGTCTTCGGATCTTGTGACAGATTCACCTTGACTACCGCATCACGGTCAGTGGCTGGCCAAGGCGCCTTAATCCACATGTAGCGATAGTGTCCCGCAATATTCACCGTCACCGGCTTCGACTCTAGAACACTATAAAACCACTCCGGCATTTGATCGCCATTCATCAAGGTTGCTACCACTTGCTGCATGCTGGCATTGACGGTCATTACCGCTCGAAAGTTTTTAACATCTTGACCAGCAACTTGCTGTGTATAGACCTGAATGCCATTTTGATTACTGGCAAGACTCCAGTCCTCAGCATGGCTTGATACGCAGAGTGTCATGGCCAGCCCTACACTAGCAGTCCAGCGGGTAATTTTTTGCATGTCTGACTCCCTGACTCAATGTCACTCGCTTGCTTCTAACATGCAGTGATCCTTGTGTACAAGTCATTGAGGTTTGGGTGGCTACTTTATCCAGATGCTTGGTGTGCAGCTGAAAAATACTCCTGCCACGGCAGGCCTCGCTCAGTGCTGATCTGCTGTCCACTATCGGCTCCGTGGCGAGTTGTCACGACAGGTGGTGCGGCATGATGTGATGATTCGTGCTGTCTAGGCAGACTAGACGTACTGCCCTGCGGCGTGCGCCGAGGCCCATGCCCATTGAAAATTATAACCGCCCAGATGCCCCGTCACGTCCAATACCTCACCGATAAAATATAGCCCTGCTTGTTTTTGGCTTTGCATGGTTTTGGAGGAAACCTCGTGTGTATCGACACCGCCGAGAGTGACTTCGGCCGTTCGATAGCCTTCCGTACCCGATGGCTTGAGTATAAAATGATGCAACTGCTCGGCAATTGCGGTCAGGCGTTGGTTGCTCCAATCGGCTAGCGGTTGCTCGGCCTGCGCGGACCAAACCAAAGCCTGTAGCTCCAGCACCATATTTTTTGCTAATAACTCGTACAACACGGTGCGTAGTAGGGATTTGGGTTGAGTCGCTTTTTTACCGACCAGCCATTCGGCCAGTTCAAGCTGTGGAAAAAAATCAATCTCAATCGGCTGGCCTGCATGCCAATAATTCGACACTTGTAACGCGACAGGCCCACTCAGACCACGATGGGTAAACAGTAAGGCTTCGTTAAACGCGGCATCGGCATGTTGCAGCGTCACGTCTAGCGCATGTCCTGATAGCCGTTCGGTAACGGCTTTAAAGCCATCACTAAAGGTAAACGGTACCAAGCCTGCACGGGTCGGATGTACGTGATGGCCAAACTGCTCGGCGATCTGATAGCCAATGCCTGAGCCGCCCAAGGTCGGAATCGACAGGCCACCACTCGCCACCACCACCGATTCGGCATGGTAGATGCCGCGTGAGGTCTGTACTCGAAAGCCCTGCTCGGCTGTCTGCATCGACTGAAACTCGGTACTGGTTTCGATCTGTACCCGCTTGGCCTTGTCGCATTCGGTGAGTAGCATCGCCAGAATATCTTTGGCACTGTTTAGACAAAACAGCTGACCGTGTTTGCGCTCCTCGTAGGCGATTTTATAATCACCGACCAAACCCAAAAAATCCCACTGGGTGTAGCGATCAAGCGCAGATTTAACGAAGTGCGGGTTGTGCGAGAGGTAGTTTTCGGGTTCGACCGATAGATTGGTAAAATTACACCGCCCACCGCCTGACATCAGGATTTTTTTGCCGACTTTATTGGCACGTTCGATCAGCAGTACGTTGCGACCACGGCGGGCAGCAATCGCGGCGCACATCAGACCTGCCGCGCCTGCTCCAATAATCACGACATCAAACGCTTTACTATTCACAGACATGTACAAGATCAACCGCTGGTTTCATTTGGCGCTGATTATACGTTTTTTATGCCGGCTTGTTTGGGTGATCTTATTTGCGGCGTGTCATAGACGCATACCGCGCTCAAATCGCAGTCACCGCGATAGACGCATCGGCCAAGCGCAGCGGATCTACCGCAGCTTGGCTCAGAATTAACTTTTTACTCAGCATGAATTCTTGTGGCCGATTGATACAATCCGCAGCAATCAAACGCCCCGCCTTAAAATAGAATGCCGCAAAACTATGACTGTTCAGCGCATCACCGCGAATCACCAGCTGATCATAGCCCTGACTCAGCCCTGCAATTTGCAGTTTTAGATCATATTGATCTGACCAGAACCACGGCAAACTCTGAGCATCACGCGGTTTGCCACATAGCGTGGCTGATGCGGTTTTGGCCTGCTCGTTGGCATTTGGCACCGACTCCACCCGCATACGACGCTGATAGATCGGCTGTAACTGATTGGCACAATCACCCGCCGCGACGATATACGGCATACTGCTACGGCAGAATTCATCAATCAAAATGCCATCGGCAACCGCAATACCCGCCGCCGCTGCGAGTTCCACATTCGGAACTACGCCGACCCCGATAATCACCAGATCGGCTACAAACTCTCGGCCATCCGCACAAACCACACGCTGTACCCGATCAGTGCCTAGGATTGCAGTCACCGATACGCCTGTTTGAATATCGACAGCATGCTCACGGTGTATCCGTGTATAGAACTCGGACACCTCAGGCGCAGTCACCCGCTGCAAGACCCGCTCGGCCATTTCTAGCACCACCACCTGCATGCCCTGTTGTCGCAGTGATGCGGCGGTTTCAAGTCCGATATAGCCACCACCAATAATCACCGCGTGGCCGTTGGCCTGTACATCGGGCTGCATCGCTTGCACATCGGTAATACTGCGCAAATAGTGGACACCCGCAAGATGACAACCCGACAGATCGACTGTTCTGGCACGCGCCCCCGTACAGATCGCCAGCTGGTCATAGGCGACCTGCGTACCGTCTTGCAGCGAGAGTGTTTTTTGCTGTGGGTCAATCGCACTCACATGAGCTTGCTGAAACTGAATCTTATTTTTTTCATAAAAAGCCAATGGACGAATCAGCAAATCCGCGACAGTTTTGCCACCTGCTAAAAAAGTTTTGGACAACGGTGGCCGCTGATACGGTAAATGCGGCTCGTCACCGATGACGAGAATGTCACCCTGCCAGCCATCTTGCCGCAAACTGACGCACAGTTGAGCGGCGGCGTGGCTCGCGCCGATAATGACTATTCTTTGCATCGCAACGCCCTCATATTCACAAAAATCATGCTGCTACGCGGTTTTGGCAGTCAGTTTAACCATCATGCTTGCGTAACCACGTACAAAATTAGATTGCACGATCTCTGGCTCACCGATCACCTCTAGCCGATCAAAGCGCTGGAGTAACTCTTCCCACAAAATTCGCAACTGCATCTCAGCCAGTCGATTACCCATACAGCGATGCACCCCAAAGCCAAACGACAGATGATTTCTGGCATTTTTTCGGTCAATCAAAAACTGATCGGGTTGCTCAATCATGCGCTCGTCACGATTGCCCGACGCGTACCACATCAGCACTTTGTCGCCCTTGCGAATCGTTTGGCCATGCATCTCGATATCCTGCTTGGCGACTCGACGCATATAAGGCAGTGGGGTTTGCCAACGAATCACCTCAGACACCATATTTGGGATCAGATTCGGATTGTTTTTGAGCTTGGTAAACTCCGCTGGAAACTGATGAAATGCATACACACCGCCTGTCATTGAGTTGCGCGTGGTGTCATTACCACCGACAATCAACAAGGCCAAATTACCCAAAAACTCCATCGGGCGTTTGATCAAATCTTTAGTTTCGTCATTGCTCAGTAGCATGCTCATCAGATCAAAGCCCATCGGCTCTCCTGCGGCTTGCTGAGCCGCTTTACGATACCATAGCTGAGAAAACTGCCGCGCCATATCGGCCATACCGGTATAGATCTCATCGACTTGCGCTTCACCACCAGTGGCTTCCGCACTGCCCGCGATCAAATCCGACCAGTACACCAGTTTGTGGCGTTGTTCATAGGGAAAATCGAGGATTGCGGCCAGCATCCGCGCGGTGATTTCCTTAGAGACGGTCGGCACCCAGTCAAATGCCGTGCCAATTGGCAGGCTGTTGAGCACCTCTTGCACGTGGCTACGAATCAACGACTCCATTTCCTTCAGATTTTTTGGCGCAACCACATCCTGCACCGCTTGTCTTTGTAGATCATGTTTGGGCGGATCCATCGCAATAAACATTTCGACGGCCAGCCCCTCAGGTGGCTTACCCAAGACCACCACAGGCTCTGATGAAAAAATCTCATGGTGCTTATCGACGAACACGATGTCTTCGTAACGGGTGATCGACCAAAACGCACCGAACGGGCTGCTTTTTTGGTAGTGCACTGGCCGTTCATCGCGTAGCCGCTTAAAGTAGACGGGCCATTGATGTTGTCGGAATAAAAACGGGCTACTCAAGTCCATGTCTTCGAACTTAATGGTGTCGGCATCAGGCAGTGGTTTTTCGATAAATTCTGGAAATGCGGGCGGATTTAAGACACGTCTTTTAAGCTGCTGAAAAATATGCATGCCTTTGATTTGCAGATGAGTCGGGATCGGTAAAAGTGCTGAGATCTGATTGAGTGTGGGCAAGACTTTATTCATTGTATTCACCTGATGCATTCAGTAAAAATAAGGCATAAAAATCAGCTAAGCCGCGTCATGCACTACATTTGAAACTCTGGCAAGTTGACCAACATGCCATTCATCGCTTCAGTGACCTGAATCTGACAGGACAGACGCGAAGTGGCAGCACCCTCGGACAACATGGCTAACATGCGGGTTTCTTCATCGGCTGGGCGGCCTGCGGCAGCGAGCCAAGTCGTGTCGAGCAGCACATGACAAGTGCCGCAGGCACACGCGCCGCCACAATCTGCATCTATACCCGCTACACCATGATCCATAGCATGCTGCATCAATGACTTACCTGCTTCGATTTCGACGGCGGTTTGTGCGCCATCATGCGCAATAAACGTAATATGACCCATGACTCTCTCTCCAATATTGTTGCGAAGTGTCGCTAGATGCCAAGCATCTGACTTCAACACTGCGACTGATACCCCTCTAGAATAAGAGCATACTGACCGGATCAATAGGTCATTTATTGACAATAAGCAGTCATTAAACGACAATAAGCCACAGGTAACATGAGGCTAAGGGACTCTCCGAATGAGTGATCTGCGTACTGGCACTGCCTTGTTGGTCGATGCTGAACCAGCCAACATCCCTTCAAGCTACACGCGCCTGATCGGACGCGAGCTAGATTTACAAGCACGAGATCTGCCCAAGCTATTAAGATTTACAGCGTTAACGTCAGAACAACTGATGTGTGACGACACGCTAATCACAGCTACGCAACAGATTCAAATTTTACAGAACAGCCTAGAGCTGTCGAATTGTCGTTTTTTTGGTTTACGTCTGGGGCGACGTTTAACCCCATCGACACATGGCGCAATGGGTTTTTTGGTGAATAGTAGTCCTAATCTATGGATGGCCTTAAAAGCGTTTCAGACTTTTTTACCGACCCGTATGAGTCTGGTGAGCCTTGAGTTAAGGTGTGATGCCACATGGACGGAATGTTTGATTCACTTTGAGCGAACACTGGATGCTGAGATTCATCGCACGGCATCAGAGGCGATTGCGGTGATTTTGTTTGAGTGCGCTGCGTTTATCGTGGGGCGACCCCTGACCGAGGCAACGATTCACTTTACCCATGCAGCACCTGATTATTATGCACGCTATACCGACTATCTAGATGGCGACTATACCTTTGCTAAACCCGCATTTTTGATCAAAATTCCAACTGATTTATGCCAAATCGCCAATGCCTCGGCCAATCACGACAGCTATCTACTGGCGATGCAACAATGCGAAGCGATTTTGAAGCAACTCAGCGCCCATCAATATAGCACTACCTACCAAGTGCAAAAAATGATGCTGTCATATCCGTTGGGTCAGCCCAGTGAAGAAGATATTGCTGCTGCATTATTTATCAATAAAAGAACTTTGGCACGTCGGCTAGACAAAGAACATACCAGCTATCGGCAGATTCGGGATAAAATTTTGGCACAACAAGCCAGTGGTTACTTATGCAACAGTCAGATGTCAGTAGAGGCCGTTGCCTGCTTGCTGGGCTACCATGATGGTGCGAATTTTCGCCGTGCATTTAAACGCTGGTTTCAGATGTCACCCAGTGCTTATCGACAGCAAAATTTAAAATTAATGTGACTGGTCAGTAACATGAATCATGGATATACGGATTACCGTCACTGGTGCCGCTACTGCTGTGCCAGACAATATACGAATGCTGCTGAGCTGTTTGGTGCTGGCGTGATGCACCGGTTGCACAGTATCGGGTGTATATCGGGCTGGATGAGGAGCAAGGCGCTGATACTCAGCGACCAGCCCTAAAAGTTCTGTCTGGTATGACAGTGGTGGCAGAGATCAAAGCGCGAGATCGGACGGTACTGTCGTATCTGACCAAGCCGATCACGCGGACGCTGTCGCAGGGCATGGGAGAGCGGTAGGTGCGGATTATCTCTCCCGTTTAGCGTCTTCTAGAGTAAGACGATATCGTGCTTCGCACTCTGCTAAACGTGTGTCATAAGCCGCTACAGACAAGACATACTCTGTACCATTTTCACCATGACAATTCGCACTAATCCTTACAAACACACTGCGCATACGCGAGACCAACTCAGCGAATCCAACTGGATCCTCACAATGACGAGCCAGTTGGTAGACAAACTGATAACTCCCAATCTGAGGAGTATTAGGATAGTCTTGGTACATCATCTGCGTTTTGAACAGGTTTTTTTCGTCATAATGAATATAGTGATGCAGTTGTGACAGCGACCCGCACTGACTGACCAATTGCTGGATCGCTTTGATAAGCTTTAGTAAGTAACTGTCGATTTCGCTGCGTGTGAGAAAGTATATGGGTGTAGAGTGTGTATGTCCTGCTGGATAGGTGTGGCAAAACTGTCTATTAAAATTAAATCTCATCTTTAAATTTATTTTTTCATCAGCTCTCTCATTGAGTTCATCTCGAAAAATATATAATTCTTGGTGACTTACATAAATTGAGTCGTCATAATTAGGTAGTAACGCAAGCTTATCCATACTCCATACCTTCTTCATAAAAGAAGAAACTTGATACTCTAAGCGGCAGCCATTTATCTCTAGCACAAATGCTTTATATTCCCAACCATCTTTAAGAATCTGCTCAGTAAAGCCCAGCGCGGTCAGTGGCTCTAACATGACTGAGCGCATCAGCTTTTCGCACTGTGCATCGGTGCTGGGCATATCGGTTGCGACATTAAAGCCCTTTTTGGCTTTTGCTTTGACAGCCTTTGCCTGTTTGTCCCAGCTTGATGCGGCTTGGCGGGGCAGCATGTTGCCATCAGGTAAAAACACCCATTCTGAACGCGTGTCATAGATCAGCAGTCCTGCTTCACGCGCCGCTTCGACCATCAGCACAAAAAACAGATCAGCATAAGCATCTTTAAAATAATCCCAACTGACCA
>JBBKWW010000019.1:0-4845 GCA_037969155.1 Moraxellaceae bacterium | reverse complement strand
GCCAGCAGTGCATCTTGCTGGCCTTTATTAAAGCGATGAATTTCATCAATAAACACCACAGGCGGCAATAAATCACCACCCTGTGCAATCAGTTCACGCAGCTCTTTCACACCCGTATTGATTGCAGATAGACTGATCAGTGGCCGATCCACTGCTTCGGCTAGCAGCAGAGCCAGCGTAGTTTTGCCGACACCTGCACCGCCCCATAGGATCATCGACGGTAGCTTGCCTTGATCCACCATTTGCTTGAGCGGGCCACGCTCACCAAGCAGATGCGTTTGGCCGATGACATCAGACAAGCGATGTGGCCGGATACGTTCGGGTAAGGGGATAGATGAGGTCATTGCGCCGATCTGTGTAGCAAGGGTCGCTCGATGTTACGGTGTTTATGCCGTTTTGGGCAGGGGCAGTGACAATCCATGTCGCACTTATTTTGGCAACAAAAAGCACTCAAAAAAAACCTTATTTTTTATATGGTTTTCCTTGTCATTGTCCTGCAATGCGCCTAATGTTGACTGTAGATGTGATAAAAAACTTGCCGACAGATCCTCTGTCTGTTGGTCACATCCTTGGAGATACCGCATGACTATTAAGACTGATCTAGAGCAACTCAAAGCTGATTTGATGACACAGCGCGATGAAATGAAAGTAAAAATTGGTCTTGCCAAACTTGAGATCAAGCAAGAGTGGCAAACCGCTGAAGATAAAACCGAGCAGTTTTTTGAGTCCATTCATAACATGACCCAAGACACCAAAGAAGATCTGGTCAAAAGCACCAAAGAGGTGGGTGATGAGCTGAAAAAAACCTATGCATCGATCAAATCTCGCATGATGTAAGTCTGATTGCTGATACAAAGACTCCGCGCTAGGCCAAGGCTTAGCGCACCCACTTCACAATATAATCTTCCACATCCTCTGGATCGACCATATATTCAGGAATACAGCGTCCCGCCGCCGACTTACGCGCCTCACGCACACTCTTCGGCGTACCCGTTAGTAGCGGATGCCAGCGCGGTAGTTTTTGGCCTTGATCAACCCGTTTATAGGCACACGATGGCGGTAGCCAGTGTAAGGTTTTTACCATGTCTGGGGTCAATTGCAGACAATCTGGCACATGCTCACGCCGATTGCTGTAGTCACTACAACGCGCAGTTTTACAATCCAGCAGCTTACAGGCCAGTTTGGTATACGCCACTTCAGCCGTGTCTTCGTCTTCGAGCTTGACCAAGCAACACAGGCCGCAGCCGTCACACAGGGCTTCCCATTCGACTGGTGTTAATTGCTCCAGCGTATATCGCTCCCAAAACCGCTCACGCATGTCACTCACCCGATACGATCTCGTCGCACACTATTGATCACTGGCCAGCATAGCGAAAAACCAGACAAAACGGCAGTGTTGTCTGATTGATAGTTGAGGTGGGTGAGCACAGCGAAACCGGTAAAAACTGTTCGTGCTTTAGCCAAGTTGCGTAACCATCGCGTCAGCAGTAGCAGCATTGCGTTAACACAAAACAGGTGACACGATAGAGCAGCGTATTTTTATTACTATAAAAACAATATATTAAGAAATTAAAACCCTAGCTAAGCCAGCTGTGATGTTTGCAAAGCATCACAGGACTGAACAAAAGCCGCACAAGTCGCCGCGTCACACTGGTTATATTGAATCCAGATCAGATCAATCATGACAGACCGTCGTGAGGCATTTTGATCAACGTCATGATTTAACAGCTAACTTTTTATTGGAGAATGATCATGTTCCGTTGGGCTATTATTTTCGCAGTGGTGGCACTGATCGCAAGTGTCTTAGGCTTTGGTGGGGTCGCAGGTCTATCGGCTGATTTTGCTTGGATCTTCCTTGTCGTTGCCGTGATTTTGGCAATTGTTGGCTTTGTCTTCCGCGGTCGTGCGGCAGCTTAGCCGATTGCAATGTGCGATGACAGTTCGCACTGAGGCGAGTTCATGGTCAGTCCCCTTGACCATGAACTCGCCGTACTGTCGTGTCACGTGGTGAAATTGTTGACGTATTGCAACCAATTAAAAAGCATCATCAAAAAACAGTATCTTGGCTCAGATCAACCCTATTCATTATTTTTGACGTTTGATAGGAGTCTGTACCGTGTCTTTGGCTATTAATACTCGAACCCTGACCTATACCGCGCCCGATGGCACAACCTTGCATAGTTATTTGGCCTTGCCCGCAGATACCAATCAACAAGTCGCTGCAATCGTGATTACCCCCGAATGGTGGGGTTTAACCGACTATCCGATGCGACGTGCCGATGCGCTAGCAGAGCTAGGCTATGCCGCGTTAGCGATTGATGTGTATGGCGATGGCAAAACCACCACGGCAGCTGCACAAGCCCAAACGTGGATGATGCAGATGCTATCCGATCAAGATGTGCTGATGCAGCGCGCGCAAGCGGGTCTGGAGCAGCTGCGCAAACTGCCCGAAATCAATGAAAACCGTGTCGCTGCGATTGGCTATTGTTTTGGCGGTAAAATCGCCTTAGATATGGCGCGTCAGGGTATGCCACTCAAAGCCGTGGCCTCGTTTCATGGTGAGTTATCGCCCAAAGCCCCTGCTCAGGCAGGTGTGATGACGGCAGCCGTACTGATTGAGCATGGCATGGCGGACAGCATGATCAGCATGGAAGCACTCGACGGATTTAAGGCTGAAATGGCCGCCGCTCAAGTGGATATTACCGTGCATCTGCATAAAGATGCCAAGCATGGCTTTACCAATCCCGCCGCTGATCAACGTGCGGTCGATAATGGCGTGGATCTCGGTTATCACGCCGACGCTGATGCTACGTCTTGGCAGTCGTTGTTAGATTTTCTTGCGCAAAAACTGGCCTAGACTCATGTGAAAAATCTCAAAATCCCGCCTGATTTGGCGGGATTTTTTGTGTCGAGGATGCAGGCTGGTATCTTCGGTAAAACTGGCTTACCCTTGCGCGTCTTTGCTTGGGATTCATCGCGGTATGTCTGATTTTGCAACACGCTTACTCGATTGGTTCGACCAGCATGGGCGGCATGACCTACCGTGGCAAGTAGCCAATGACCCGTATCGCGTCTGGGTCTCTGAGGTGATGTTGCAGCAGACCCAAGTCAAAACCGTGCTGCAATACTATGATCGATTTATCCGACGCTTTCCGACCGTGCAAGACCTCGCTCGCGCAACGTGGGATGAGGTCGCGCCGTATTGGGCAGGGCTCGGCTACTATGCACGTGCCCGCAATCTACACAAAGCCGCGCAAACCGTCGCTACCGCTGGCGAATTCCCACAGACGCTAGACGGCTGGATGGCGCTGTCTGGCATTGGGCGTTCGACCGCTGGCGCGTTGATGTCGCTAGGGTTACGCCAGTACGGTGTGATCATGGATGGTAATGTCAAACGGGTGCTGACGCGTTACTTTGCCCTTGAAGGTGATAGCGCCAAGCCGCTGGTGATCAAGCAACTGTGGCAACTCGCGACTGAACTCACGCCGGTGCAGCGCAATGCCGACTACACCCAAGCGATTATGGATCTCGGCGCGACAGTATGCAGCCCCAAAAAACCACTCTGTCTATACTGTCCGATGCAAGCCGATTGCCAAGCATATGCCCAAAATCGCGTGTTAGATTTTCCACAAAAAACCGCTAAAAAACCCAATCCAACCCGTCAAGCACAGGTGTTATTTTTACAGATCGGCACGCAATATCTGTGGGTGCAGCGTCCTGATCAAGGCTTATGGGGTGGGCTGTGGTGTTTGCCGATTGTGGAAGATTCTGAGCGATTGCCACAATTACAGGCTCAGTTTGGCGGTGATTGGCGGCTGGGCATTCAGATTAAACATAGCTTTACCCATTTTCATTGGTTGCTGCAAGCGGTGCATGTGACGGTGGATCAGGCGATGGCGTTGCAGGTTTTGGCAGTGCTGGGCATGCAGGATCTGGCGCAGCAATGGCTAAATGACGTGCAAGCCAAGCAAGTCGGCATTCCGCAGGCGATGGTGAAGTTGTTGGGCGAGGAAGAAAATCGTTTGACTACATAGATCAGCCACCAACTACTGCAACGCTCCAAAATTCACGCTATTTTTCAGATGGTCAAACCCCACCTTAAACCGTTAAGATTCAATCGAACAATACAATAGCTTTAGGGGCAAGCATGCGCAACAGACTAATGATTGGCTTATTTGGAACCTGTGGCCTGTTACTCAGCGGCTGCCAAACGCTCACACCGACCGAATGCCGAATCGCCAATTGGACACAAATGGGTGAACAAGACGGCAGCAGTGGCCGCTATGATCGTATCGCCAACCACGTTGACGGCTGCGCCCAGCAGCAAGTCGCCGTCAGTGCGGCCAGTGTCGAACAATACCGCGTCGGCTACCAGCAAGGTCTACAAAGCTACTGTCGGCCTGAAGTGATCCTCGATCTGGCACTGAGTAATTCAGGCAATCTATCGGTTTGCCCTGCCCGTCAGCAAGCGGTACTTCGGCCATATGCCCAAGCCGGTAAACGCCAGTATGATGCACAACAAGCTGTCGAAGAAACTGAGCTCAAACAGCATAATCTCGAAGCCGAGCTGCAAAAAGCCGAAACCACGGATAAGCGACGCTATGACATTAGCCAAGAGCTACGCCGACTCGATAGACAGCTGATTGAACGCCGCTTAGACTTTAATATTGCCAATCAAGCCTTACAACGCGTGCGGCAACAGTTGCGCTAAATATCGCCAAGGGCTGCTAGGGTCTGTTGACGTTTCGCACGCGAACCGCGTTGCAAGGCAAAATGCTGACAGACAAGGCGACACATGCAGCAAATGGTCACTCCCTTTGCCAATGTGGCAACGATGTATGACAG
>JBBKWW010000018.1:0-4340 GCA_037969155.1 Moraxellaceae bacterium | reverse complement strand
CCGATTCGCGCCGTACTATCAAGCCACTCAAACAGCTTGGCTTTTTCGCTATGCTCAGGACAGGCCGGATAACCGGGGGCAGGGCGAATGCCGTGGTATTTTTCCTTGATCAACGATTCATTGTCCAAGGCTTCATCGGTGGCATAGCCCCAAAACTCCTTACGCACCCGCTCATGCAAGCGCTCGGCAAATGCTTCAGCCAGACGATCCGCCAATGACTGCACCAAAATCGCATTAAAATCATCGCCTTTGGATTTGTAGTCGTTGGCCAGTTCTTCCGCACCGAAGATCGACACGGTAAAGCCACCGAGATAGTCTTGCGCAGGGCTGTCCTGTTGCGCGATAAAGTCGGCCAGACTCAGGTTAGCCTTGCCGCTGGCTTTATCGGATTGCTGGCGTAGATGCTCAAAACGCTGAGTTGCAGTGCTGCGAGTTTCATCGGCATACACGGCCACGCTGTCCTGATCGACCCGTGACGCAGGGAATAACCCAAACACCGCCTTGGCCTGTACGCTGTCGTTTTCGACCAGTTCGGTCAGCATCTCTTGCGCATTGGCAAACAGATCACGCGCCGCTTCGCCGACGACGGCATCTTGCAGGATTTTTGGGTATTTACCGGCCAGACTCCACGACACGAAGAACGGTGTCCAGTCGATATACGGCACCAACTCACGCAGTGAATAATCTTCAAAGACTTGAATACCGAGCTGATTCGGCACAGGTGGACGGTAGCCTTGCCAGTCGAGTTTGAGACCTTGCTGAACTGATTCGGCATAGGCCAGTTTGGCGGCTTTCGGGGCGCGATTGGCAATCCGTTCACGTACTTCGGCGTATTCGGCACGGCGCTCAGCGATAAACGCGGGCTTCATTTCAGGTGACAGCAGGGTGGTGGCAACCCCGACTGCGCGTGAGGCATCTGACACGTACACCACGGCATCATTATGGTACTGTGGATCGATTTTGACGGCAGTGTGTGCCTTGGATGTGGTCGCGCCGCCGATCATCAGTGGGATATTAAAGCCTTGCCGCTGCATTTCTTTGGCGACATAGACCATTTCATCCAGACTTGGGGTGATCAAACCTGACAAGCCAATAATATCGACTTTTTCTTCGATGGCGGTCTTGAGGATTTTTTCGGCAGAGACCATTACACCCAGATCGACAATATCGTAGCCATTACAGCCGAGTACCACGCCGACAATATTTTTGCCGATGTCATGCACGTCGCCTTTGACCGTCGCCATCAGCACTTTGCCTTTGGTTTGGCCGACTTGTTTTTCGGCTTCGATATACGGGTTGAGCCATGCGACCGATTGCTTCATGACACGGGCGGATTTGACCACTTGCGGCAAGAACATTTTGCCAGAGCTAAACAAGTCGCCGACCACGTTCATGCCATCCATCAGTGGCCCTTCGATCACGTCGAGTGGGCGTTTGCTGGCCAAGCGGGCTTCTTCGGTATCTTGATCAATGAATACGGTAATGCCTTTGACCAAGGCGTATTCGAGGCGTTTGTTGACCGGTAGTTCGCGCCATTCAAGGTTTTCGGTTTGGCGTACCGCGCCTTCGCCACGATATTGTTCAGCGATTTCGAGTAGACGGTCGGTCGAGTCGGGACGTAGGTTCAGCACCACGTCGATGACTGCGGCTTTGAGTTCGGCAGGAATGTCGTCATAAATCGCCAACTGTCCGGCGTTGACGATGCCCATGGTCATGCCTTGCTGGATGCAGTGATATAGGAACACCGCATGAATCGCTTCGCGCACCGGTTCGTTACCACGGAAGCTAAACGAGACGTTGGATACCCCACCAGAAATCATTGCATGTGGTAGATTTTGCTTAATCCAGCCGGTCGCTTCAATGAAATCAACCGCATAGTTGTTATGTTCTTCGATGCCAGTCGCGACTGCAAAGATATTCGGGTCAAAAATAATGTCTTCGGCAGGGAAGCCAACGTCATCGACCAAGACCCGATACGAGCGCTCACAGATTTCACGTTTACGCGCCGCAGTGTCGGCTTGTCCGAGTTCATCGAACGCCATCACGATGACCGCAGCCCCATAGCGACGGCATAGTTTGGCTTTTTCGACAAACTCGTCATGGCCTTCTTTGAGGCTGATCGAGTTGACCACCGGTTTGCCTTGCACACACTTTAAGCCTGCTTCGATGATTTCCCATTTCGAGGAATCAATCATGATCGGCACGCGTGAGATGTCTGGCTCAGAAGCGATCATGTTGAGAAAACGTACCATCGCCCCTTCGGAGTCGAGCATGCCCTCATCCATGTTGATGTCGATGATCTGTGCGCCGCCTTGCACTTGATCGAGGGCGACTTCGAGCGCTTCGGTGTAGTTTTCTTCACGGATTAAGCGGGCAAATTTCTTCGATCCCGTCACGTTGGTACGTTCGCCGACGTTGACGAATAGTGATTCTGGTGTGATGTTAAACGGCTCTAAACCAGACAGGCGACAAGCGGGTGCAATCTCGGGCAGCGGACGCGGCGCAAAGTCTTTGACCACATTATAAATCGCGGCGATGTGTTCAGGCGTGGTGCCACAACAGCCGCCGGTGATGTTGATAATGCCACTTTCGGCAAACTCACGGATAAATTCGGCGGTTTGCTCTGGTGTTTCGTCGTACTCGCCAAAGGCATTTGGCAAGCCTGCGTTCGGGTGCGCTGAGACAAAAATATTGGCTTTGTCGCTGACGGTTTTGACATGCGGTTTCATCGCATCTGCACCCAAGGCACAGTTAAACCCAATCGACAATAGCGGCGTGGCGTGGCGCACCGAGTTCCAAAATGCTTCGGCGGTTTGACCTGATAACGTGCGGCCAGACGCATCGGTAATCGTGCCAGAAATCATGATCGGCAGTGCTTGGCCGCGTTGTTCGAACACGTCTTCGACCGCAAAAATCGCTGCTTTACAGTTCAGCGTATCAAACACGGTTTCGATCAAAATGATATCTGCACCACCGTCAATCAGCGCGTGGGTCGCTTCGATGTAGTTGGTGACCAGTTGGTCAAAGGTCACGTTACGATACGATGGGTCATTGACGTTCGGTGACATCGAGCAGGTGCGTGAAGTTGGCCCCAAGACACCAGCGACAAAGCGAGGCTTCTCTGGGGTAAGCGCAGTCATTTCGTCACAGGCTTCGCGGGCGAGTCGTGCCGCTTCGCGGTTAATCTCGGTGACCAGATGTTCCATGTGGTAGTCGGCCATCGAGACTTGTGTGCCGTTAAAGCTGTTGGTCTCGATGATGTCCGCGCCAGCTTCGAGGTATTGCTGGTGAATGCCTTTGATAATCTGTGGCTGGGTCAGTACCAGTAGGTCATTGTTGCCTTTCACGTCATGTTCAAAGTCAGCAAACCGCGTGCCACGATAATCGGCTTCTTCGAGTTTGTGCCGCTGAATCATCGTGCCCATCGCGCCGTCGATGATCAGAATACGTTGCGACAACAGCGCACGCAGTTGCTGATAGACTGGAGATAGGGTAGGCGTGGGCATGACAAACTTCCTCGGCAAAAACAAAAAGAGCCGCAAAAATGCGTCGCGTAGTGTAACAAAAATTCGGTCAGATAAGTGGCACGTTGCTGCAACGGGGTGGATCTAGACGTTATGCTCAGGTGAGAAGTGCATATGTATAATGACAGTGCACCAGTTTTATCGATGTGTGCTTGATGAGGCCGAAATAAATGAAAATTGAACTTACTATCTCCATGTTAGATATGGAAAAAAATGTGCTCGACGAGGAAGCTGTCCTCATGGATTTATTTGATTTTGTTAGATATACCGATTTATCAGTCTCAAGGTTTTTAGTAAATGGGGTGTTTTTTAACTTAGATGTTTTAAATGAATGTCTTGCCACAGGGCATGACAAGACGATTGATCAGATTGGTCAATGGTCTTGGATTCCAGTCGTGGTCACGCCTGATGACTATCAACAGTTGATAAGCCAGCTGGAGCAGCGATACGATAAAAAGTTGGTTAAATATCCAGAGCTAGAAAGCTGCCGTACCCGCAAAGAGTGGCAGCATGTCGGGTTTCGAGTGCTGAAGAGAAGACAAAAAAATTAAGAATCATAGTCCGCGTAGTTACGCTTAGCACAGCGTAATCGCAAAGGTACTTTCATCTAGTTTGCCAAGATTGCTCAGATCATCCCAAATCGTAACAGCTTGCGATTGCGACAACTTCACTCCTATAGGGAGATTTTCTGTCCTGCGTCGAATAGAAATTGTCAATTGCTGCTACTTTACGGCACTATCGCGCATCTTTTTAAACAATTGGAACGGTGATGACGAGCAGTAGCCCTGATGTGCTATTCCTGCTGATTGGCGCGGT
>JBBKWW010000017.1:0-6532 GCA_037969155.1 Moraxellaceae bacterium | reverse complement strand
GACAACAGCGCACGCAGTTGCTGATAGACTGGAGATAGGGTAGGCGTGGGCATGACAAACTTCCTCGGCAAAAACAAAAAGAGCCGCAAAAATGCGTCGCGTAGTGTAACAAAATTTTGTCTAAATAAGTGTCACAGCACTGCAACGCTTGTTTGCGCAGTTAAGCATCTGCTTGGATTTTGTGCCTCAGCATCGTAATCCTCTGTCTATCAGCACGTTTGCAGGCGATGGCTTGTCGTGGTTGGGACGATCATCTGACTGTTGGCGTTTGATCGAATAGAAATTGTCAATTGCTGCTACTTTACGGCACTATCGCGCATCTTTTTAAACAATTGGAACGGTGATGACGAGCAGTAGCCCTGATGTGCTATTCCTGCTGATTGGCGCGGTGATGATTTTGGCCATGCACGCAGGTTTTGCCTTTTTAGAACTTGGTACGGTACGCAGCAAAAACCAAGTCAATGCGCTGACCAAGATCCTGAGTGATTTTGCGGTTTCAGCCATCGCTTATTTCTTCGTCGGTTATTGGCTGGCGTATGGGGTGACGTTTTTTGGTTCAGCCGAGGTGCTGACTCAGAACCATGGTTATGATCTGGTTAAATTTTTCTTTTTATTAACCTTTGCGGCGGCGATTCCTGCGATTGTGTCGGGTGGGATTGCCGAGCGTGCCAAATTCAAGCCTCAATTGATTGCGACATTTTTTTTGGTCGCGCTGCTGTATCCATTTTTTGAGGGCATGATCTGGAATGGTAATTATGGCCTACAGGATTGGTTGGCCAAGACTTTTGGCTTCGCTTTCCATGATTTTGCAGGCTCAGTAGTAGTGCATGCGGTCGGTGGCTGGATTGCGTTAGCGGCGGTATTGCTCCTCGGTGCAAGACGTGGTCGTTATGGCAATGATGGCCGAGTGGCGGCACATCCGCCATCGTCGATTCCATTTTTGGCACTCGGTTCATGGATTTTGATTGTTGGCTGGTTCGGCTTTAACGTGATGAGTGCGCAGCGACTGGAGGCGATTTCGGGTTTGGTGGCGATGAACTCGCTGATGGCGATGGTCGGTGGCACCTTGACTGCGTTGTGGGTCGGCAAAAATGACCCTGGCTTTTTGCATAATGGTCCATTAGCGGGTCTGGTTGCGATCTGTGCGGGTTCGGATTTGGTGCATCCGATTGGTGCATTGGCGATTGGTGCAGTGGCGGGCGCGATGTTTGTCTGGTTGTTTACCTTTACCCAAAACCGCCTGAAAATCGACGACGTGCTGGGCGTATGGCCATTGCATGGCGTGTGCGGCGCATGGGGTGGTATTGCGGCAGGGATTTTTGGTCTGCAATCGCTCGGTGGTCTGGGCGGTGTGTCGCTGATGTCACAGCTGATCGGCACCTTGCTCGGGGTGGCGATTGCGCTACTCGGTGGCTTGCTGATTTATGGCGTGTTAAAGGCTGTGTTGGGCATTCGTTTAGATGCCGAAGCGGAGTTTCATGGCGCCGACTTAAGTATTCATAAAGTCTCAGCCACGTTTGATCGTGAGAGCTTTTAAGCGGTCAAAATCGCTTGTAACGACGATTCGATAAACCCGCTACGGCGGGTTTTTTAGTGCATGTGAATCAAGGGAGACCCAACATTAATGCTTGATGTTGCTGGGTAATGTGCTTAATAAACTGCCATGTCATGCGGGTGCGTGCCACGTCTTGCTGCTCAGTCGGCATCAGCATCCAAAAGGTGCGCATAATCCGTACCTGCTGCGGCAAAATCACTTGCAGCTCAGTCTGCTGACTGCCCATAAAAGCAGGCAAGATCGCAATACCGAGACCCGCTAATGCCGCCTGCTGCTGAATCAATAAGCTGCTACTGCGTAGACCGACCCGCTCAGGCTGACAGATCTCTTGTAAGTAATTCAGGCTGGGGCTGATCAGTTGATCATCCATATAGCTGACAAACGTCTGTTTTTTCAGGTCACTGAGCTGCTGAATCGGGGCATATGCGGCGAGATAGTCCTTGTGTGCATACAGATGCAAGGCGTAATCGGTCAGCTTGGTGATGACCAATGCGCCCTGTGGTGGCCGTTCAATAGTGATTAAAATATCGGCTTCGCGGCGTGACAGATTGAGCAAGCGTGGCATCGCCAATAGATCAATCGATAGGTCGGGATGTTGCCGTACCAACGTCGCCAAATGCCCCGCCAAAAAACTAGTCGCATAGCCTTCAGTCGCGGCGACCCGTACCAAGCCCGCCATGCCATCCTCACGATTGCCATGTTGCTGCTCGATGCACAGGCTGGCCGCTTCCATGCGTTCCGCTTGAATCAGCAGTTGCTGACCTGCTGCGGTCAGTTGGTAGCCTTGTCTGCTGCGGATAAATAAGGTCTGGCCGAGATGCTGTTCGAGGCTACTAAGGCGGCGTGCCACAGTGGTGTGTTCAACGCCGAGTTTTTGCGCAGCGCTGAGCAGCCGACCGCTGCGTGCCACTTGTAAAAAGTAGCGTAAATGATCCCAATTCATCTGGATTCCATGCGCTGTTTGATGTGCATTAATGCACAGTGTGGCTGCATTTTATCGCATTGTATTGGCGATTTTGCACGATTAGTATGGGGTAGTCGCATTTTTTAACCATAGGATTGCCAAATGAGCCATGCCGCGCCCGATACCACCATTCCACGCTTAAAGCTGCTGATCAATGGCCAGTGGCTTGAGTCCGCCACCGAGCAGTGGGGTGAGGTGATTAACCCTGCGACCCAGCAAGTATTGGCGTATGTACCGTTTGCCACAGCGGACGAAATCGAAGCGGCGATTAGTAGCGCACAGACGGCATTTAAGACATGGCGGCAGACGGCGATTGGAGTGCGGGCGCGGATTTTTCTCAAGTATCAGCAGCTGATTCGGGAAAATATGACCGAACTGGCGGCCTTACTGACGGCTGAACAAGGCAAAACCTTAGCCGATGCCGAAGGTGATGTATTTCGTGGGCTAGAGGTGGTTGAACATGCCGCAGCGATTGGCAATCTACAGTTGGGCGAACTGGCCAATAACGTCGCCAGTGGTGTCGATACTTATACTCTGATTCAGCCGCTGGGCGTGTGTGCGGGGATTACTCCGTTTAACTTCCCCGCGATGATTCCGCTGTGGATGTTCCCAATGGCGATTGCCTGTGGCAACACCTTTGTGTTGAAGCCATCTGAGCAAGACCCGATGGTGACCACGCGCTTGGTCGAGCTGGCATTAGAAGCGGGCATTCCAGCCGGTGTGCTGAACATGCTGCATGGTGGCGAGCAAGTGGTGAATGCGCTGTGTGATCATGCACAGATTAAAGCCGTATCTTTTGTCGGATCGACTCGGGTCGGTACGCATGTGTACAACCGTGCGACTCAAAATGGTAAGCGCGTGCAGTGCATGATGGGCGCAAAAAACCATGCCATCGTGATGCCCGATGCGCACAAAGCCCAAACCCTCAATCAACTGATCGGCGCGGCATTTGGTGCGGCGGGTCAGCGCTGCATGGCGTTATCGGTGGTGGTGTTGGTCGGTGATACACAACACTGGTTAGAGGAGTTGACCGAAAAAGCCAAGCTGTTGCGCTTAAGTGCAGGGCATGAATCCGGTACTGATATTGGCCCTTTGATTTCATGTCAGGCCAAAGCACGGGTGGAAGCCATGATTGCATCTGGTGTAACTGAAGGCGCCCGCTTGGTGTTGGATGGTCGGCAGCCTCATGTTGCAGGTTATGAGCAGGGTAATTTTGTCGCGCCGACTATTTTTGCTGAGGTCACGCCGAACATGCGGATCTATCAGCAGGAGGTGTTTGGTCCTGTACTGTGTGTGATGTCTGCGGCCAGCTTAGATGAAGCAATTGCACTTGTGAATGCCAATCCAAATGGCAATGGCACGGCGATTTTTACCCAATCGGGAGCAGCAGCACGGCAGTTCCAAGAGCAGATTGAGGTCGGTCAGGTCGGGATTAATGTGCCAATTCCGGTGCCTGTGCCGATGTTTTCGTTTAGTGGTTCACGCGCCTCTAAGTTGGGAGACCTTGGCCCATATGGTAAGCAAGCCGTGATGTTTTACACGCAAACCAAAACCATTACCGCACGCTGGTTTGAGGACGATGTGGTCGGCGCAGTGAATACCACGATTAGTTTGAAATAATCGACCGCGATCATAAGGAGTCATGATGAAAAAAATTGGTTTTATTGGTCTGGGCAATATGGGCGCACCGATGGCGCATAACTTGCTAAAGGCCGGACACAGTGTGCAGGTGTTTGATCTAAATGCAACGGCAGTCGCGCAATTGGCTGCGGCTGGCGCGAGTGTGGCGGCTTCGGTGGCTGAGTTGGCGCGTGCTGAATTGGATGTCTTGATCACCATGTTGCCCGCTGCCGCCCACGTGCAGCAGGTCTATTGTGGTGAGGATGGTGTGTTGGCACACGTCGCTCCGACGGTGTTGCTGATGGATTGCTCAACCATCGACCCGTACAGCGCTCGACAAGTGGCGACGGCTGCGCAAGCACACGGTAATCTGATGCTAGATGCACCAGTATCAGGCGGCACTGCGGGTGCGACGGCAGGCAGCCTGACTTTTATGGTCGGTGGTGATGCTGAGGTGTTTGCCCAAGCACAACCGATTCTGGCCACGATGGGCAAAAACATCATTCATTGTGGCGATTCAGGCACTGGACAGGTCGCTAAAGTCGCCAATAATCTACTGCTGGCCATCAGCATGATTGGCTTGTCCGAAGCGATGACATTGGGCGTGGCGCTCGGTATGGATGCTAAAGTATTGGCGCAGGTGATTAACAGTTCAAGCGGTCGTTGCTGGAGTTCGGAGGTTTATCATCCGTACCCTGATGTGATGCCGAATGTGCCAGCATCACGCGGCTATACCGGTGGCTTTGGTAGCAATCTGATGCTGAAGGATTTGGGGCTTGCAACTGAATCGGCCAAGCGCGTTGGGCAGCCACTCTTGCTCGGTGGCTTGGCACAGCAGCTGTATCAGCAGTTTAGTTTGCAAGGGCATGGGCAGTTGGATTTTTCGGCGATTATTCAGGCATATCAGGCGAAGGTTTAAGTTTGGCGAACCATTTTAAAGGAGTGATCTGTTGAATTTAGATTTTGAATTGACCGATGAGCAGCGCATGATTCGCGATATGGCGCGTGATTTTGCCCGTCAAGAGCTACGCCCACATGCTGCGGCATGGGATGCTGCGGCGCATTTGCCAGACGCGATTGTGACCCAGATGGGACAGTTGGGTTTGCTCGGTATGATTGTGCCTGAGCAGTGGGGCGGCTCGTATACCGATTACACCGCTTATGCGCTGGCAATTGAGGAAATCGCCGCCGGTGACAGTGCGGTCAGTACCTTGATGAGTGTACACAACTCGGTCGGCTGTGGCCCAATCTTGCAATACGGCACAACAGAGCAACAGGCGCATTGGTTACCCATGTTAGCCAGTGGACAGGCGATTGGCTGTTTTTGTTTGACCGAGCCACAGGCGGGTTCAGAAGCCAATAACTTACAAACCCGTGCGGTATTAGACGGCGACCACTGGGTACTGAACGGCAGTAAGCAATTTGTCACCAACGGCAAACGCGCATCGGTAGCGATTGTGTTTGCGGTGACTGATCCTGATTTGGGCAAAAAAGGCTTATCGGCATTTATTGTGCCGACCGATAGCGCAGGATTTGCCGTCAGTCGAGTCGAGAAAAAAATGGGTATTCGTGCTTCGGATACCTGTGCCATCAGCCTAACCGATTGCCGGATTCCCGCGAGCCACTTACTCGGCCAGCGTGGTAAAGGCTTGGCGATTGCACTGTCTAATCTGGAAGGTGGTCGGATCGGCATTGCAGCACAAGCCGTGGGCATTGCCCGTGCTGCATTTGAGGCGGCGTTAGGCTATGCGCGGGAGCGGGTGCAGTTTGGCCAGCCGATTATTCAGCATCAAAGTATCAGTAATCTATTGGCTGATATGCAAGTGCAAATCAATGCGGCGCGTTTGATGGTGCTGCAAGCTGCCAAGATGCGTACGGCGGGTGTTCCATGTTTATCAGAAGCATCGCAGGCCAAGCTGTTTGCCTCTGAAATGGCCGAACGAGTCTGTTCGCATGCGATTCAGATTTATGGTGGTTATGGCTATCTACAGGATTATCCTGTAGAGCGACTATATCGTGATGCACGAATTACCCAAATCTATGAGGGTAGCAGTGAGATTCAACGCTTGGTCATTGCCCGACAATTGGCAGATTATATGCTATAGATGCCTTCAGGTACTGGCGATTCAGCATTGAGTCGCCAGCTGAATCAAGCTGTGTGCAATGCTGCCTTTGGGTGGAATGAGTGGCAGTCGATCAAATGGATAAAATGCTGCTTCGGCAATCTCATCTTCTTGTAGTACCAAATCGCCACTCACATAATCTGCGGTAAAGCCAATCATAATATTGGTTGGAAACGGCCACGGTTGGCTACTGACATAACGAATATTACTGATCTCTAATCCAACCTCTTCTTTCACCTCACGCGCCACCGCTTGCTCTAAGGTTTCACC
>JBBKWW010000016.1:0-4261 GCA_037969155.1 Moraxellaceae bacterium | reverse complement strand
TAGGCATTGCACAACGCGCAAACCAGAAAAAACGAGTTAAATCCATACATGCCAAGATTAAAAATATCCGTAGTGACTTTTTACACAAACTCAGCCGTCAGTTGGTCAACGACCATGCGGCGATCTTCGTTGGCAATGTGAACGCCAAAGGTCTAGCCAAAACCAAACTGGCAAAGTCAGTATTGGATGCAGGCTGGACGGCGTTTAGAACCATGCTCAAGTACAAAAGCCAGCAGGCGGGCGTATGGTTTGAAGAGGTCAATGAAGCGTATACCACCCAGACGTGTTCGTGTTGTGGCTCACGTCACAACAGTCCGAAAGGTAGAGCAGGTTTGCGAATAAGAGAATGGACTTGTCAGCAGTGCGGTACACTGCATGACCGCGACGTCAACGCCGCACAGAATATTCTCGCGGCAGGACATTGCCGTCTCGCTGGAGGAATCTCCGCCGTTTAGGGCGGGAGGATGTCAAACTGCATACTAGGTTTTGTTGATGCTTGAGCGGTTGCTGTGACGCGGTCGGTTTTGCAGATAATACAAGGTACGGACTGTGCCACTGAGTCACTCTAAGCAAACGAGATGCAATGCGGTTCGCGTGCAACACGTATATAGACCCTAATCATGCGATGGATTGGCCTGTTGCTGATCCGAGATAACAGCCGAGCGAAACGATGCAATTGATTGAACATGCCGACTTATCAGCATTGAATACCATGCGCTTGCCGAGTACAGCACGTTATTTGGCGATCCCCGAAACACTGGACGAACTACAGCACGTGTTGCAGAGTGAGCTGGCACGGCAGTATCCCCTGTTTGTGCTGGGTGGCGGCAGTAATGTGCTGTTGGCATCGCAGTTGCCAATGTTGGTGATTCAGCCCGCACTGAAAGGGATTACCATCCACCACACCGAAACAGCAGCGGTGTGGGTGAGTGCAATGGCGGGCGAAAATTGGCACGCGTTTGTGCAGTCTTGTGTGGCGCAGGGCTGCTATGGATTAGAAAACCTATCCCTCATCCCGGGTACAGTGGGTGCTTGTCCGATTCAAAATATCGGCGCGTATGGGGTCGAGGTGGCGGATCGTTTGGCATGGGTTGAGGCGATTGATTTGCGTAGCGGCGAGTTGTGTCGTTTAAGTGTGGCTGACTGTCAGTTTGGCTATCGGGATAGCCTGTTTAAGCAGCAGGCGGGACGTTGGTTGATCACGCAGGTGTGTTTCAAGCTATCGACCGAGCCGCAGTTGGTCTTGCAGTATGGTGATGTATGCACACTGGCGGGCGAGCTCCCAACCCCTGAATCAGTGGCAGCAGCAATTATTCAGATTCGCCAACAAAAACTGCCCGATCCTGCACAGATTCCAAACACGGGCAGTTTTTTTAAAAACCCCGTGGTCAGCAAGACACAGTTTCAGCGGTTACAGCAGCAGTACCCTAATATGACAGGCTATCCGCAACCGGATGATCAGGTCAAATTAGCCGCAGGCTGGTTAATCGATCAAGCTGGCTGGCGCGGCCGACGCTTGGGTAAAGTGGCCATGTATCAGCAGCAGGCGCTGGTGCTGGTGAATCTGGATGGTGGTGATTTAAATGATGTGTTGGCGCTATCGGCGGCAGTCGTGGCTGATGTAGAGCGACAGTTTTTGGTCAGATTAACTGCTGAGCCAGTCATGGTCGGGGGATCAGTTTGAATATCGTGGCGCGGTTTGGGCGCTTGATTAGCCGTGTGGCGCTATTCTTAGCGGCCTTGGCGTTGTTTTTTTTACTGCTGGTGAGTACGCCTTTTTTAGCCAAGAGCGTGTTATGGAGCTTGCAGCAGATCCCGATTCAGGTCAATCAAGTGGCAGCAGCGGCGCACGCTTCTGGCAGCTTAGTCAAACCCAGCACACCGATGCAACCAGACACGGCTGAACTGGTGTTACAACAACAGCGTGCCCAAGCGACACAGACGGTGAAGCTGCTGCTCGATGACCAAGAATACCAAAAAGTCCTCAAGCAACTGGCGCCACAAACCCTTGATGCATTACAGCCGAATCAGACCTTACGCCATGTCGCACTGCCCAATGCCAGTGCAAGCTTAGACGGTGAAACATGGTATGTGGCACAGGCGATTGTGGTGTTGGGCGGTGGGTTAGGTCGTGATCATACTCGTGAAATTGTACCGAATACCTTTACTGCGTTGCGCTTATCACAGGCGATTTTGCAGCATCAAGTGACGGGTTTGCCGTTGTTCTTAAGTGGTGTTGAAGCACCGTGGATGCAGCGCTGGCTATTGGCACAAGGTGTCGAGGCATTTTGGCTAGAACCACGCAGCATGAATACTTGCGAAAATGCACGATTTAGCGCGTTACTACTGCTCAAGCAAGGTGGCGCAGCGCGGGTCGAATTGGTGACGGATGCTTATCATATGCCGAGAGCCCGCCGTTTATTTGCCCAAAACGGCATTGAAACCGTACCCGTGGTGGCGCCGTTACCCGGTGATCCGAGTGTGTGGTGGCCGGATCGACGTAATGTGGTGCATACTCGGCGGGCGCTGCATGAACTCGCTGCGAATCTTCGAGATCTGTGGGTCGGTGAAATGAACTGTCGAGAGGTGCCTTGATGCCTGCTGTGTTACCGTTTCAAAATCCTGCGCGGCTGCGTGAAACGCAATTGCCTGCACCTGATCGTGAACAGACGCCTTTGCTGCTATTGCCGTTACAGTTGAATCAGACGGCTGCTGTGCCGAGTGAGTTGGCAGGTTATCGTGCACTGTATGGTTTAGACCGCCTAGCGGCACGGCACGATCAGGGCTTTTTTTTGACGGCGGAGCATCGTATTCATGCGCAGGTGTTTCGGCCACTGCAAGCGTGTATCGGCACGGTATTTTTGATTCATGGTTACTTAGAGCATAGTGCGATTTATCAGCCGATTATTGCGGAGCTGCTGCAAGAGCAGTTTGCGGTGGTGACCTTTGACTTGCCGGGTCATGGTCTATCGAGTGGTGCTTCAGCCAGTATTCGGGAATTTGCGATTTATCAGCAAGTGTTAAATGACCTGTGGGCGTGGTCGGCTGCGCAATCAGCCACAGACTTGCCGAAGCCATGGCTGGGCATTGGTCAAAGCACTGGCGGGGCAATTTGGTTGGATCATGTGTTACGGCGTAGCGGTCGGCGGCAGTCACTGATGATTGATCGGATATTGTTGTTATCGCCATTGGTGCGGCCGACCAAAACCGCGTGGTGGCATAATCCTGTGGGATTGTCGCTGCTCAGTTTGGTCAAACGCGACGTGCCGCGTGCGTTTCGCCGTAACAATCATAATCCTGATTTTTTAAGATTTATTCGTAAATTTGACCCGCTACAGCCGCGTATTATGGGCATGCAGTGGATTTTGGCTTTGTCACGTTGGATGGTCTGGATTGAGGATCAGCCGCGCTGTCGGGTGCCGGTCTGGGTGGCGCAAGGGGCGCGTGATCAGACCGTGGACTGGCGCTATAACATCGAGTTTATTCGGCGCAAATGCCGTTTACAGACGCTGCTGATGCTTGAGGAAGGTTCGCATCAGTTGGTCAATGAACGCGCTGATATTCGTCAGGCATTGACCGCGTTGATTCCGGCATTTTTGCATGCCGACCGCGCCCGCTAGCACTGGCTGCAATCAGGGCTTATATCAGTTTGCCACGATAACGCCAGCCGAGTGTGCCCAGCAATAACAGCACCGCAAAATACAACAGATACACCACGTCATGGATGCGTGGGTCGAGTAGTGCTAACGCCAGTAGTGCTAAGCCCGACCACAGCACACCTAGCATAAACCAGCGTTGTTGGCGTGGTTTTTTGCGCAGTAATAGCATCGGCACAAATGATAAAAACAACGCCAGTTTAATCAAAATAATCAATCTGTATCAGCCCAAGTTAAATCAATTAGACGCTCAGTGTAGCGGCAGCGCATGACATTTGCTGTAGTGGAAGGCATGGCATACTACGAAGAATCATTGCAAGGAATCACCACATGAACCCAATACCTGTACGGGTCTGGTCAGCCGCACATGACCATACGCTAATACCCAGCACCATTGCCCAAGCCGACAGTATTGCTTACACATTGTTTGATGAACGGGGTGAACAGCCCAACCCGTTGTACCAAGCATTTGCGCATGAAATGCTCGAATGGATGAAAGCTCAAAAGATCTCAAATATCGGTAAATTAGGTCATCTCTGGGATGATCTCGATGATGCGACGCGATGCCGTGATTTAGAGTTGTATTTTGAGCAGTTTCCACGTGA
>JBBKWW010000015.1:0-7204 GCA_037969155.1 Moraxellaceae bacterium | reverse complement strand
AGGTGACCACATGCAAATCATATATCTGCTTGTGCCGTTAAGCATGATTTTTTTGCTTGGCTCGATTTGGGCGATTCGCTATGCCGTGCGCTCACATCAATTCGATGATTTAGACAATGCTGCGCAGCGGATTATTTTAGATGATCGGGAAGCACAACGACTCGCTGCACAACGCCAAGCAAACGCCAGCCACACTGCTGCTGCTTCGACCACTGACGTGAAAACCGACTTAACCGACGATGGTCAACGATGAGTATTGAACTGTTAATTTTGGCAGCACTGACCGCTGGTTTTTTTGGTTCACCGCACTGTTTGGGCATGTGTGGTGGGATTGTCACTGCCTTTAGCCTATCGATGCGTGATCAGTCTGCGACGCAACGCGCGATCTTAATCGGCGGCTATCATAGTGGTCGCTTGCTCAGTTATGCAGGCTTAGGGGTCTTGGCGGGATGGATTGGCACAACCGCACTCAGCCCGCTGGCACAGACTTTTTGGCCACGCGGCTTACTGGCTGGCGTACTGATTTTATTGGGACTCTCCATGCTTGGCCTGCCGTTACTGAATCGTTTGGAGATTTTGGGACAGCGGTTATGGCAGGCACTCGCGCCGATCCGTCAGCGCATGTTCCCGATCAATAGCCTACCACGTGCCCTTGGTGCAGGTTTGCTGTGGGGATTATTACCGTGTGGCTTGGTCTATGGTGCGTTACTGCTGGCGGTCAGTAGTGCCAGTGTCAGTATCGGTGGCCTGATGATGCTGGCTTTTGGTCTAGGCACGTTGCCGATGTTGCTGTTGGCTGGCCAAATTAGCCAATGGCTACAAACCCGCATCAAACGCTGGCGACTGCGCCAAATCAACGGCGTGCTGTTGATCATTGCAGGACTCTGGACATTTTCGCCACTGATGATGCACGGCTCACATGGATCACACAGCCAAATGGATCACAGCCAAATGGATCACAGCCAAATGGATCACAGCCAAATGGATCACAGCCAAATGGATCACAGCCAAATGGAATTTGGGGCACAACCAACCCCATAGTTTGTATCAGATCTGCAACCAAACGTGACTGAGTTGGCATTTTACGCTATGATCGCAATTGTCCAGCTTCAGCCGATTTTGTCTGAATTGCTTTTGGTACAGGCCGTCCCAGCTTGTACCGATATGCGCAGCCTCACCGCTGCGCTTTTTTTTGCCTGTATTTTTTGTGTGCCAGATGCTTTTAGCTGCTTGCAACGATCATGACCAGCTATGGCATACTGTGGTACTGGATTTTGGCGGAATCATCTGATGCGATATCAACAACAACGGCTGGCTTTAGTCAGTGTGGCTCTAAGCGGTCTAATTCTGGCTGGCTGCTCGCGCGCACCCTCAGCACAAGACATCGAAACCGCATATCGACAGGAAGTCGAACCGATCAACGCCCTCAGTCGGCAAGTCAGTGGTGACGCGCTGATCATCCAAGTCAATGCGGTCGAAAAAAAATCCTGTGAAAAAATTGATGCCGAAAACTATCTATGCCAAGTCGAGATCGACTCCACCTTACCGTTTGTTGGGCAGCGCAAGACTGCCACCGAACTGACGCTGGCCAAACAAGACAGTGAATGGAAAATTATTCGGGTTACGCGCTAACGAACCGATGCTAAAGCTGCTGATTTTTCTCGCACGTCTGCCATTACCGCTGTTACGTGGTCTGGCATTGGCGACTGCATGGCTGATCAACTTGATGCCGCACAGTGGCATGCGCTGGGTGGTGCGTGTCAATCTATTGCTCAGCATGCCCAAGCTGGATGAAAATGAACGGCTGGTTTTAGAGCGAGCCAGTGTGCGTAGCCAGTGTCTCACTGCGATGGAATCGATCAAATGCTGGGGCATGCCACCCGCCTATAGTATCGCGCAAATCCGCGACGTGCATGGTCTTGAGCAGCTTCAGCAGGCACTGGCTGACCCTAAAGGCATGATTGCGGTCGTGCCACACCTTGGCACGTGGGAAATGATGAATGCGTGGCTGAATCAATTCGGTGCACCCGTGATCATGTATAAACCGGCCGACCAGCCACAACTGAACCAATTTATGCTGGATGCACGGCAACGTCTCAATGCCACATTAGTGCCGACTGACGAACGTGGCGTGCGGGCGATTTTTAAAGCACTCAAGCAAGGTGGCTTCACGATTTTATTGCCCGATCATGTACCAGAAACCAGTGGCGGGGTGCTGGCGAATTTTTTTGAGATTGAAACGCTCACCTCGACGCTGGTCAGTAAACTTGCACAAAAAACAGGCTGCACGGTGATTGGGCTGTCGTGTTTACGTCGCGATGATCTGGACGGTTTTGATGTGTATTGCGACCTGTTCGATGCTGACGTGGCGGCCAAAGACTTGAATGTGGCAGTCAGCGCACTGAATCATGACATGCAACAAATGATTAAACGCGCACCAGAACAATATCTGTGGAGCTATCGCCGTTTTAAAGTCGCCACTGACTTACAAGGGCTGTATCGCTGGGATGAGCACAAAGTTCGGCAGGTCGCACAAGATGATTGACAATCATCGACAACACTCAAATGGCAGGCTGAATATATGGGTATTTCCTCTAGGCGCGTTTCAACTGGTGGACTCAGGAATGAGCAGCCTTTAACGCCAGAGCAGGTGCAAATCGCAACTGATTACGCCATTCAACTTGGCGTTCCAAAAGCTGCCATTCGGATCAGTGATGCAATGAATACCAGCTACAAAGTTGTTTTTGGGATCGAGACGTTATACATCGGCACAGATGTTTTACCACCGCATCAAACCATAAGCCGCTTAAAAGCCAACTCAAAAATCGGCATGCTAGCGGCACTAGCACACGAAATCGTAGGTCATCGAGCAGCCGAACTACGAGGTGAGACACAAGAGGATGAATTGCTTGAGGAGGTTCAGGCCAGTATACGTGCTGCACGTTTTGCGCCAGATCTCCCCTTGACTGAGCGTATTTTATTGTTACGTGATTCAGTCGAAAGATTGAGCAAGTATGGTATAAAATTAAGAGATGTAAGGCACAAACTTTGGATTGACTAGGAGGCTAAGTGAATGAAAAAATTATTTACCATTGCGGACACCCTAAAAATGCCCAACGGCTCGTTGGTTTTGGCAGGTACTGACTCACGCTTTGACGGAATGAGCGACATCGATATCCGCCGTATGGTCGGCCATACCGTGCGAGTCCAAAAAACTGAGTATAAGGTGAGTGGTGTTGAAACAGCCACTTCGCTTACAGGCGGTAAAAATGTGTTTATTAAAATCAACACCTCGAAGCAGCATGGCAATCTTAGCCGAGGACAAGTGGCTTATATCAGAGCATAGGTGGCGTTGACGTTTTTCAGGCACAAGCACACTCAAGCCTGCCGATGCGCCAGCACCTCGCGCACCCAGACCGCCGCTTGCACTGAATCCGCATCTGGCTGCTGTTCAGGATGTGTGAATAATGGCTCAATATGCTTAGCAATCACCTTACCCAGCTCGACCCCCCACTGATCAAACGAATTAATCCCCAAAATCCGCCCTTGCACATAGACTTTATGTTCGTACAGCGCGATCAACATACCCAAATAATATGAATTCAACTCCGGCAATAAAATCAGCGATGAAGGTTGATGACCTTGACAGCGACGATGGCTGGACTGCTCCTCAGGATTACCCAGATCTAAAGCCAACATTTGTGCAAAACAATTGGCCAATAAATTATCAGCGTGGCCTTTAAATTGCTCTTGCACACGCGCAATCGCAATAAAATCCGACGCAATTTTCCATGTACCCTGATGCAGCAATTGAAAATACGAATGCTGCACGTCCGAACCGACCCCACCGAACAATACGGGCGCAGTCTTACCCTGTACGGCTTGACCCTGCATGTCGCTATTTTTACCATTGGACTCCATTTCGAGCTGTTGCAAATAACTGGCAAAGCTGCGCAGCCGATAGCTATACGCCACCACCGACAACGCCACCGAGTCACGCTGCTGCACATTGTACAGCCCTGCCACTGCCATACAGACAGGCATATTTTCAGCGATTGGTGCAGCTAAAAAATGCTGATCCATCGCCCGCGCACCTGCCAGCAACTGCTCAAACGCTTCAAACCCCACTGCCAAGGCAATCGGCAAACCAATCGACGACCACAGTGAAAACCGCCCACCCACCCAATCCCACAACGGAAATACATGCTGTGCCGGAATCCCCATCGCCGCTGCTGCTGCTGGTTTGGCGGTCAGTGCAATCAAATGATGCTGACGCGCCGTGGCCAAATCAATCTGTAAGCCCTCAGCCAGCCACTGCAAGCCTGACGCGGCATTGCACAAGGTTTCTAACGTGCCCAGTGACTTACTGGCCATCATAAATAGCGTTTCAGCGGGATCAAGCTGCGCCAGTACGTCCTCTAATTCGGCACTATCCACACCCGTCACAATATGCACACGCACTGCGGTTTTGGCCAGAGGTGCCAAGGCTTCCAAAACGACCCGCGGACCCAAACCTGAACCGCCAACCCCCAAATGCACCACCTGACGAATCGGCCGACCCGTCGCGCCTAACACCTGTCCAGCTTGCATCTGCGTACAGAACTGCCGCATCTGCTCACGCACGGCCAGCACCTGCGGCATGACATCGCCGCCATCAAGTTGGTAATGATCATCCTCTTGCCCGCGCAGCGCCAAATGCAACACCGCACGCTGTTCAGACTGATTGATTAACGCGCCATTTTGCAATTCAGCACGCCACAATGGTAATCGATGCAACGCATATTGCTCGGCCAAAGCGGCCATATCCGGTAGCCGTTGATGGGTTAAATCCAACAAAAATCCATCAAGGCGCAGCATGTGCTGAGCATCATCGGATACAGCAGATGTAACAGATCCAGTTGGAGCGGATGACTCAGATGACATACCTATTCCTGTTCGCTGCGAAAAAAGCCCAATTCCGTTGGGCTTTGTTGAGCTTTGTTGGGTTTTTCGGATGACGCTTGCTCACAGGTTTAATCGTTACTTTCGGTTAACCCTTGCTTGAGCCCAAAATGAATATTGGCCTCTAAAAAGCCTTTTTTATTACCACAGTCAAAACGTTTACCTTGAAAGGGATGACCGACAAAGCCTTCACTCGGCAGGCATTTGGCAATCGCATCGGTCAGTTGAATTTCACCACCCGCACCTGCTTCTTGGGTTTTTAACGCCTCTAGCACGTCAGGCGTGAGGATGTAGCGCCCGACCACACTCCAGTTTGAGGGGGCATCTTCGGCTTTCGGTTTTTCGACAATCTCTGTGATTTGCATCGGGAATTGTTTGGCATCGAGTGGCCGAATCACCCCATATTGATGCACTTGTGACATCGGCACTTTTTCGATGGCCAGCACCGCTTTACCGGTATCTTGATGCACTTCTAACATTTGTGACAACGCGCCACCGACGTTATAACCATCAATCAAATCATCGGGTAATACCACCGCGAATGGCTCATCATCGCCGATCAAATCCGCCGCACAGAGCACCGCATGACCTAAGCCCAATGGCTTGGCCTGCCGCACAAAAAAGCATTTGACATGCGGTGGAATGATGTTGCGCACAATCTCTAAGGCTTCAAGTTTGTTTTTGGCCTCTAGCTCAGCTTCTAGCTCTGGATTGGCATCAAAATAATCGACAATCGCCTGCTTACTACGACCGACCACAAAAATCAGCACTTCACAGCCCGCTTCAATCGCCTCTTCCACTGCATAGTGAATGATCGGCCGATCCACAATGGTCAGCATTTCTTTAGGAATGGACTTGGTTGCGGGCAAAAAACGTGTGCCCAACCCTGCCACGGGGAAAATAGCTTTTTTCAGTGGTTTCAACGGTATCACTCCTTTATCCCGTGCAGGGAATTGATCATCATGCGACGCATATTCTTGGACATACTAGCTTAACGGGCAGCATGCCAACTGTCACGTCATGCGACCTAAGTTTTTCAGGTTACGTTAGGTTCGATCAGGGCTTGAATCTCAGCGGTGCGCTGCTGCATCCGTTGTAATGCGCCCTCGCCGCGTGCTTCGACATTCAGACGCAATAACGGCTCGGTATTTGAGGCACGAATACTGACCCGCCAATCGCCAAAATCCAGCGCAATCCCATCGGTCTGATCAACCGCAGGCACAAACTCGGCAAAGTGTGCGACCACCGCCGCAATCGCGACCTGACTGTCGGCGACAGTAAAATTAATCTCGCCGCTACACGGATACAACGCAATCCGCTGATCGACCAATTCGGCCAATGGCTGGCCGGTTTTTGACAGCAGATCGACCACCAACAGCCACGGAATCATGCCGCTATCACAGTAGGCAAAATCCCGAAAGTAATGGTGTGCACTCATCTCACCGCCATAGATGGCGTTTTCGAGCCGCATGCGTTCTTTAATAAAGGCATGGCCGGTTTTGCATTGCACCGCTTGCCCACCGGCCTGCTCGATAATATCAATGGTGTTCCAGACCAGCCGTGGGTCGTGGATGATTTTTTCGCCAGTAGATTTGGTTAAAAATGCCTGCGCCAATAGCCCGACGATATAATACCCTTCGATAAATTCACCACGTGCATCGAACAAGAAGCAGCGATCAAAATCACCATCCCATGCAATCCCCATGTCTGCACCATGCGCCAGCACAGCATCACGGGTCGCGGCACGGTTGTCGATCAGGATTGGATTGGGAATCCCATTCGGGAACGTACCATCAGGCTGATGGTGGACTTTGATAAATTCAATCGGCACGGATAACGCCGCAAAGCGTGCTTCTAGCGCATCAATCACATGACCGGCCGCGCCGTTACCCGCATTCACCACCAGTTTCAGTGGACGAACATTGCCAATATCCAGATAGCCCAGCAGATGTTCGACGTATTCTGGCACGATGTTGTAAGTGGTCAGTTGGCCTTGTTTTGCAGCCGCCACAAACGCGCCAGACTCGGCCAATGCCTGAATCTCATGTAAGCCGCTGTCACTGCTGATCGGTAGTGCGTTTTTGCCGACCAGTTTCATCCCGTTGTAATCAATCGGATTATGACTGGCGGTCACTTCAATCCCGCCATCCACATCGAGATGAAATGATGCAAAATATACTTCTTCTGTGCCGGTCATGCCGAGGTCGATCACGTCCACCCCTGCATCCATCAGGCCGCGTGCAGTGGCTTGCTTCAAGGACTC
>JBBKWW010000014.1:0-15439 GCA_037969155.1 Moraxellaceae bacterium | reverse complement strand
CGGCTATTTTGCCACTGTCTACGCTAAAATGGATAGCCAAACCCAAAAACAGCAGTCCGATGAGTCAAGCCGCCGATTTAGTTCCACTACGCCGCACACTACAGCAACAACGCCGCGCGCGATCAGCAACACAGCGGCGGCAGGTTGGCCATGCCGTGGCACGCAGACTACGCCGGCAGCACGCCTTTCGAACGGCTCAAAAAGTTGGGGTTTATTTAAATGATTTTGGTGAAGTACCAACTCAAGCAGTGATTGAGCTCTGCTTTCAACACGGCAAACAAGTCTATCTGCCACAGATACGCGAGTTTGATCAGCGGCTGGTGTTTGTACCGATCAGTCGTCGTCAATACCAGAATCGGCGCTTTGCCCGTCATCGTCTCGGTATGCTCGAACCACGTCAATCGCGCGGCCAATCGGTAAAAAAACTACAACTTTTGATTTTGCCGCTGCTTGGTTTTGATTGTACTGGCACGCGACTGGGCATGGGTGGCGGTTACTATGATCGGACGCTGGCGCGTTGTCCTGCTCAGCCGCTTCGGGTGGGTTTGGCGTATGATTTTCAGCAGGTTGAGCGGTTACAGCGGCAGGTTTGGGATCAGCCGTTAGATGCGGCGTTGGTGGCGGGTCGGTGGTTGGCGTTTTAGGTTTTTGTGCTAAAAATGGGTTGCGAGGGTAAGTTGGTTTGGGCTATGGTTATTTGGTGTTTTTTATGGGTTGCATAAGACTCCACCTTTCACTTTAAAATTTTATTTTTCATATATTTTAAGGCGTAAAGTGGCATTTTATGTATCAGTTTTTTAGCGTCTTATTTGTCAGTAATGACGTGCAAGCGTGTTTAGGTATTACAATATGAGTATATTAAACTCTTCATTAGATAGTGCTATTGTCTGGTGCAATCAAAGGCTAGATTGGAAAGCACTGGGAATATGTTTCAGAAGTGCTGAGTTGTTTGGGAAATCGGTAAAAAAACCAGAAGATTCAAATATTACATATCTTGAATTTTCTGAGGTAGAAGCTTTAGTAAATCATATCATTGCAAAACGTATTGAGCTAGTTAAGAATAATCCAATCTCAATTTCGCCTTGTAGCGGCAAAATACTTTGCTTCTATCCAGAGTATAGTCTTAACGATGCAATGGTTGCCGATGAATGCCAAATGCAAATTGACTCCATATATTCTGGTAGCTACGGTAAATATATTGATGATTTTGACAACCCACCTTGGGATACTTGGATACATTGTGAATTAAATAAAGGTACGATTGCGTTGTATTCTTGGGTTCATCCCGAGTTAGTTGGTTTGGTTTCGAATGCGATAGCTACTGATGCTTATGGTTGTTTGGTGTGGGCTGAAGAATTTGAAAGTCGTCTAAACCTGAATTCGACAGTTCTAGAATCATAAATTTAGTGTAGTAGTGTGTGCTATTCGCACCAAATCTCCAACCAAAAAGGGGCGCACGGCGTGCCCTGTTCCACTGATAAAGTGAGCGAATCATGTATAGAGTATTTGGCGTGAATCAGTATGGCCAAGTTTATTTTTCTAATGGCTTGTTACAACCGTATAAAAAAAATACATCTTCCTCACTAAAGGAGTTTGAAGATTTAAATTCGGCTAAAAATTACGCATTAGGTCTAATAAAACCATATCCACAAATACGTTGTGAAATATACAAAGAAAATAAATTATTAGAGGTAGTTCAAGATGATGAATATTGGGACTGGCATGAAAAGCATTGTACTGAATGGGAGCAATTAAATACCAAAGGAAAGAAAATAGCTTCAGTTACTCATTATTTGGGATTGGCATTAATTGGAGTTTTATTAGCTGTTGTCGCATGTATAACCTCTGAAATGTCTTTTTTGGCTAAATTATTGATTTTTCCAATTGCTACCATAATATTTTTTAGTTGTATGCATAAGTTCATGGGCAAAATTTTATAGAGTCACGTCTAGCACGCCCCAACCCGCTCGCACTTTCATAGCAATACCATCCACAGCCGCCCAACTAGCAGATCGTTGATGACCGTTTCAATCTTTTGGCGGTCGATCAACCCACAAAAACAGCCTTTTTTAGCATATCTAGCACAATCACCCTTGTATTTTGGCCAGCGTGCATTACTTATAGGACATGACAAGCTATTTTGTCACTCATCTGGAGTGCTGTTCATGACCAATCCAACTTCATCCGAACACTTAGCGCCGCGCAGCGGGCCATTTCCGCTATTGGCACTGCGTGATGTCGTGGTCTATCCGCACATGCAAATTGCCCTCTTTGTTGGACGCCCAAAATCCATTCATGCGGTCGAGATTGCGCGTGCTGCTGACGAACTGGTATTTGTCGTTGCCCAAAAAGATTCGCTGGCCGAAGGCATTGATGACGAAAACCTGTACGAATTCGGCACGGTCTGTCGGATTGTGCAAGTGGTGAATCACGAAAACGATGATAACTGTATCAAGGTGCTGATTGAAGGGCTGTATCGCGCCCGACTGACCGAGATCGACGACCAAGACCTGTATATGCTGGCAGAAACCGTCCCTGCGCCCATCGAAATCAGCCTTTCCACGACGGATCAAGATGAAAAACGGGCGGGCTTACAAACGCTATTTGCGCAATATGCTGAAGCCAAGCTGCGTAACTCTCGTGAGCTGATCAATGCCGCCGAAAAAATCGAAGACTTACTCGAACTGGTCTATTTCGTGGCGACCCGCACGCCGCTGTCGATTGAGAGTAAGCAAAAATTCTTGGAACAAGCGGATCTGGCTGCCCATGTCGTCGAACTGACCGAGTATCTACTGCGTCAATCGGAAGAAACCCAGATTGAACAGGGGCTGCACGAAAACGTCAAACGGCAAATGGAAAAAAACCAGCGCGAATACTTTCTGAATGAAAAAATGAAAGTGATTCAGCGTGAGCTATCCGATATGGGCGGCGGTGGCGATGACGAAATGTCTGACCTCGAACGCCGCATGCGGGAAGCTGACTTGCCAGAAGCCGTACAGAAAAAAACCGAAAGCGAGTTCCGCAAGCTCAAATCGATGCAACCTGCCTCGAGCGAAGCGGCGGTCGTGCGCAATTATCTCGACTGGATTTTGAGCACGCCATGGAAAAAAGCCAGTAAGGTTTCAATCAAGCTGGACAAGGCACAACAGATTTTAGATGCTGATCACTATGGTCTGGCCGAAGTCAAAGACCGCATCGTCGAGTATCTCGCGGTACAGTCACGCGTGAAACAGCTACGCGGTCCAGTACTGTGTTTGGTCGGGCCTCCAGGGGTCGGTAAAACCAGCCTTGGTGAATCGGTTGCCAAAGCCACAGGCCGCGAATTTGTGCGGATGGCACTCGGCGGCGTACGTGATGAAGCCGAAATCCGTGGTCATCGCCGCACCTATATCGGTGCGATGCCGGGCAAAATCGTGCAGCATTTGGCTAAAGTCGGGGTCAAAAATCCGCTGTTTTTGCTTGATGAAATCGACAAAATGGCACAAGACTATCGTGGTGACCCTGCCTCAGCCTTGCTTGAAGTACTCGATCCGTCACAGAATCATAAATTCAATGACCACTATCTGGACATGGACTTGGATCTGTCTGAAGTGATGTTTATCTGTACCGCCAACAGCATGGATATTCCTGCACCGCTGCTGGATCGGATGGAAGTGATTCGCTTACCCGGCTATACCGAAGACGAAAAAGTCAATATCGCCGAGCGCTACCTGATTCCAAAGGCGATCAAAGCCAATGGCCTCAAACCTAAAGAGCTACACATCGCCGAAGATGCAGTGCGCGACTTGATTCGCCGCTATACGCGGGAAGCGGGTGTGCGTAACCTCGAGCGCGAAGTGTCAAAAATCTGCCGTAAAGTGGTCAAAGAAGCCGTCAGCAGCAAGTCCAAAAAAAGCGTCGAGGTTGAAGTCACCGAAAGCAACCTTGAGCAATACTCAGGCGTGTATAAGGTCGATTTTGGTCGCGCTGAAAGCGATGCCGAAATTGGGCGAGTGACTGGCTTGGCATGGACATCGGTCGGCGGTGAGCTACTCACCATTGAAGCGGCCGCGATGAAAGGCAAAGGCAACTACACCGCGACAGGCTCACTCGGTGATGTGATGCAAGAATCGATCAAAGCCGCCATGACTGTGGTGCGTACTCGCGCAGAAATGCTTGGCATCGCCCACGAGAGATTTGCTGAGACTGACGTGCATGTGCATATGCCGGAAGGGGCTACCCCGAAAGATGGGCCATCCGCAGGGATTGCCTTGACCACCGCACTCGTATCGACCCTAACGGGTATTCCGGTGCGAGCAGATATTGCCATGACGGGTGAAATCACCCTGCGTGGGCGGGTACTGCCGATTGGTGGCCTAAAAGAGAAGCTCTTGGCGGCACATCGCGGGGGCATTAAACTGGTGCTGATTCCCGCCGAAAACCAACGTGACCTGAAAGAGATCCCAGACAATGTCAAGCAAGGTCTGGAAATTCGCGCGGTCAAAACCATTGATGAGGTGCTCAGTGCAGCACTCGTCAGTGCGCCAGTCCCACTGCCGCCACCGGCATTAGTGCCAACAGTGAGCAGCACGGATGGTGCACGTCACTCCTAAGCTGCGGCATGCTTGGCGTGCAGTGGACTAGAATCCTGTTTTTGGACTCCAGACCAAAAACAGGTATATTGGCAGCCCATGTCTACTTTGGGGCTGCCTTTTTCTATGGATGAAGTACGACTGCCCCAGACAAAATAGCCGAGGATAAGCGGTGCAAGGTACATGTGTACAATCCTTAAAATTTGGGCTTGGGCTTGGGCTTTATCAAAGACCATAAAAAAACCACCACTTACAATGCTGTAAATGGTGGCTCGTTCAGCCAGCGTGGGTTAATTCGCTGTCAGTGTCGCCGAGCTTTGCTTCAGATTAATGCTATCGACCAACACATCTGAGGCCTCAATCACAAAAGCTTCGTCTTCTGGCAGTTTAGGCCGTTCATTTTGTTTCATTTTGGCGCGAACTTCAGACTGTGCATCCAGATCTGCCTGATAGATCTGCCAACTCGCATACGCGGGTAAACCGGTCAGTCGACGACGCTGATTTTCAACCGTCAGGGTCTGTTGCTCCATTTTTTTGGCTTCTTGACGTCGAGTCGCCAAGTTTAACGAAACAGTTTTTTGGTCTTTATTGATCAAGCCCAAATGCCGAATATCATTTAAAAACACAAACTGTGGATTGACCACCTGACGCGCCAAAGAGCGACGGCTCAGTGTCGGTAAATCGGCGCTAAAATCACGCTCCCGCACATAGGCAGAGGTAGCGATGGTGTCCCATTTCAGTGCATTCTTGGCTTTGCGCTCGCCTAACTCCTCATCATAAATACTGACCATATTAATATCAGGACTCACGCCACGGTTTTGCGTACTACCACCTGTCACCCGATAAAACGTCCGCTGGGTCAACGTGGCTTGGCCATACGCCAAGCTGTCAAGCTGTACTTGTGCGGTACCCTTGCCAGTCGTGGTACTGCCCAACACCAAGCCGCGACCATAATCCTGAATCGCCGCTGCAAAAATCTCGCTGGCTGAGGCAGATGCTAAGTTAATCAAAACCGTCAGTGGCCCTGCATATAACTGCTGACCACCATCATCGTCCCGATAGACACTGATATTGCCATTACCATCACGGATTTGTACCAAAGGCCCTTCTTTAATAAACATCGCCAACATACGCGCCACTTCGTCTAGTGAGCCGCCAGGATTGTTGCGCAGGTCAACCACCACGCCATCAACATTTTCAGCACTCAAGGCCAGCAATGCTTTTTCGGTGTCCTCACTGACGCTGCGATAGCTATCACCGGCGCGACGGGCACGATAATTCAGATAAAACGAAGGGATATCAATCACGCCGATACGATAAGTTTTACCGTCACGCACCACCTCAGTAATGCGGTGCTGCAATGCAGCATCTTCTTGCTCGATCACATCACGCACAATACTGACATTGCGGGCTTGGGCGGCAGAGGCATTTGGACCCAGCAAGCGCAGGGTGACTTTTGTGCCACGCTTGCCACGAATCAGCCCAACGATTTCGCCACTCGACCAACCGACCACATCCACCATCGGCTCGCCATCTTGCGCCACGCCAATAATCCGATCACCCACCCGCACTTGTCCCGTTTTACTGCTCGGCCCGCCTTCGACGAGTGACTCAATACGGGTATAGTCTTCATTACCGCGTTCAGGTCGAATCGACACGCCCACGCCTTCGAGAGCTAAGGTGGTTTGGCGGTTCATTTCCATCGCTTCGATGGGCGCGTAGTAATTACTATGCGGATCATAGGTCGCCATCGCGGCATTGAGCACCAACTCAAGTACTTGGTCACTTTTGACTCGTGACATGCGCTCAAGCTGACGTTGATAGCGTTTTTGTAAGGTTTCGACCGGCCCTAGTTCACTGCTGCTTAAATCTTGGCCACGGGCTAATTCAGGGTTGTCTTTGATGGCTTGCTGCTTGGCTGCATCAGAATCTTTGCTAATGGTCAGGTTAATCAGTTGCGAAACCAATTGTTTTTGCCAGAATTCCTGCTGTTCAGCTTCTGTATTAAAAAAGGGGGCTTTTTCGCGATCAATCTCAATACTGTCATCACGAGACAGATTTTGCGGTTGCTTGAGCTGTGCCAACATGTATTGGCTAAAATGCGTCAGCCGCTCTTGATGACGCTGATGAATTTCGAAAAAAGGCCGTAAGTCGCCTGTTTTTAAATAACGCCCCAGATTAACGGCGTATTTTTGTCGAAATTGGTCGATATCCGACTGTAAGAACAACGTATGCTCTGAATCTAGACTATCAATCAACATGTCAAAGATTCGTACTGAGACGTTTTCATCCAGTGGCATATTCAAATAGTGATGTCGATCAAGCAAGCTCGCAAGCTGACGGCTGACCAACGCTTGCTCACGACTAGGCATGAGCGCTTGTTCAGTCGTGGCCGCAGTCGCGGGGGTTGCACCACCCATCACTTGGTTAAAAAATAGACCGCCCGTCACAAGGGCTAAGGCACAGGCTAAATTTTGAAGTTTCATATGCTGCACAGACTTCCTTGAAAAAAAGCGTTCGAATTGAATCGGATCGGCTGATATGCGAGTGGCGATCCACATTGTGCCATGTTCTGAATCACCAAATGTAGCAGACCTGTGCAAAAATCGGGTATGGTTTGCAATATTTCATGCGTTTTTGTGTTGAAGTCACCGCAGCATAGCTGCGCTGATCAGACCAAAATCGAACACGCAGCAACAGACCCACGAACATAGGATACGTGATGATTGGCGCACTGATGTTAGACATTGCTGGCACAACGCTCAGCGCAGAAGACTGTGAGTTGCTGCAAGCTCCTCAGGTCGGTGGTGTGATTTTATTCGGCCGCAATATCGAATCAGCACGACAAGTGCGTGACTTGACGGATCATTTGCGACAGATTCGGCCTGAGCTGTTGATTGCCGTCGATCAAGAAGGCGGGCGGGTGCAACGCCTCCGTGAGGGTTTTACCCGATTGCCACCGATGCGGCATTTCGGGCAGCTTTATACCCAAAATCCGCGCTTAGCCACGCAACAGGCCGAAAACTGTGGCTGGCTGATGGCCACTGAAGTGCTGGCAGTCGGCATTGATCTGAGTTTTGCGCCCGTTTTGGATCTAGATGGGATCAGTCATGTGATTGGTGACCGCAGTTTCCATGCCGAGAGTCACGTGGTGACCGCCTTGTCATTGGCTTTTATGCACGGCATGAAACGCGCTGGCATGGCGACGACAGGTAAGCATTTTCCTGGCCACGGTTCAGTGTTGGCCGATTCGCATGTGGCCATGCCCGTCGATCATCGCAGCTATGCACAACTCGAACAAACTGATTTACAGCCGTTTATTCAGACCTTACCGATGCTAGATGCCTTGATGCCTGCCCACGTGATTTATCCTGCCATCGACACACAACCGGCAGGCTTTTCGGCGATCTGGCTCAAAAAAATCCTGCGCGAACAGCTTGGTTTTGAGGGTGTGTTGTTCTCCGATGATCTGTCGATGCAAGCAGCACATGTCGCTGGCGGTGCAGATGCAAGGATACTGGCGGCGCTCGATGCGGGATGTGATATGGGCTTGGTATGCAATCAACGCAGTGCGGCACGACAAGCTCTAGCCGCACTACAAGACTATCCTATGCCACATCAGGCACGACTAGAACGGATGCGCGGCAGGCTTGGACAGATGTCGGGACAACAGCTTGATTTAGGTGATGATTGGCAAGCTGCCATAGTGCAACTGGCGACGCTCACCGATCTGGTCACTCATGCACCGCAACAGCATAATACTGACCCAACGGTTTATACTGCGCCGTTTAATGCCTAATGCTGTTGATGTCTATTTTTTTGCTGCCACTGGAGGGCATACCATGCGTGATGACCAACAACAACTCTCACCGCATCGTCACATCTCATTTACTGCACACTATACTGGCTATATCTGGTATCAGCTGGGCTGGTCACATGCGGCACTGGCCAGCCGTAAAGGCCATCGACTCGCGACCTTGATGCATCCGCTGGAACTCCTGATGGAGCGCTATGTCGGCGGCAGTATGCGCAGTACCCTCAAGCAACGCCACACCTTGATCGACCGTCAGCTTGATCGATTACTGGACCAGCATCCCGACTTGCAAATCCTTGAGATCGCCGCTGGATTGTCACCGCGTGGTTGGCGTTATCGCCAAAAACACCAAGGCTTACGCTATGTTGAAGCAGACTTACCTGAGATGGCAGAGGCAAAGCGCGTGGCTTTGGCAACGATCGAATCCCCCACACCGCAGATTGAAGCGGTAGATTTATTTGCTGATGATTTACAAAAGTTACTGGCGCAATTTGACGCCACTAAGCCACTGGTTATTATTAGTGAGGGCTTGGTCAACTACTTTACCAAAGACCTACTCGCACAACTATGGGGACAGTTGGCTGAACAATTAAGTCAGTTCCCTGTTGGAGTCTATCTCACCGATATCTACCCTGAGCCAGTTAAACATCGCTTGGCACAGCTGATTTGGAATGCCAGTCGGCTGTTGAAGTTCATGTCACGCAGTGCATTTGCTTTTCATTTTAAAGCACCGGATGAGCTACGTGAGTTTATGAATGATGCGGGCTTCCATCAAGTTAAAGTGTTTCAACCGACCAACGACGACGCACCGATGCGCAGCGATCATTTTGGTGACTTAGTGTGGGTCATCGAATCCCGAATTTAATGCTTTACGCGCATCACAGCACGCTGATCAGTGCTGTTGCGCCACCACGTCAGGTAAGTTCTCCAATACCGCGTCACTGGCCAGTAGCAAATTCAGGCGTTCGGCATTTTCAAAATAGCCATGCTTAAACAAGGCCCGCACCCGACAGCCGATTTGCTCAAAAATCAAGCACTCAATCGCCAACGGCTGCTCGCTCACCTGCCCCAATTGCAAGGCTAAATCACGCGGCTCAGCCATCAATGCGGCGGCGGCTTCAACCGTCCCTGCATCTAACAACACACCAAAAAAATTAACATCCACTACCGTGACTTGATGACATTGTGATGGGTCATGCCGATGAAACATCTGTCGGACTGGCTCAACCAGATGTACACGCCGCTCACCACGCCGCTCAAGCTGCGGAATCTGCTCACGGCTCATTGGCTCAATCCCGACACAGTCTTCGATTGGCTCTTGACGCAAATAAGTCGCAAATAACCCCATGGTCTCCTTGCGCCGTTCGAGTTGCGGTAGATGATCCGCATGCTTAATCAGCGCAAACTGCATGTCGGGGCATTGCAGGGCAAAGTTGGCATTTTCAAAAGGTAAGGTAAAGCTGTCGTACTCACCGACCGCCACCAAGGTGGAGCACGTCGGGATCGGTACGTTGCGTAGCCGTAATAAACGATTACAATTTACTTCATAGCGCAGACGCTCAGTGCTGGCAAATGCCGCCATTTGTTTAAAAAATAATCGCTTTGCAGTGGGTGAAAGACTGGTTTCAGCCAAGCGAGCATGATTCACCAAGTACAACACCACAGCTTGACCGAATTCTTCCATACGGTCTTCTTTCATCAGATGCAGCGACTCTTCTAGCAGCATACGCCAGCTTTCGCGGGTCTTTTGCATCACACCCATCAGCACCAGACGATCCATCAGCTGTGGGAATTGCTCAGCAAAATGCGCTGCCACCACCGAACCGAGTGACATCCCCATGATCGACACGCGCGGCAACTGTACTTCCTGCACCCAACGACCCAAATAATGCGCCAAATCTGGTAACTCTAATGTGCCAGCCGACACGCCACTCAATGCATTTTGCATTTGTTGGTTATTGCCCATGGATGGCAAATCAATCAGCACAATTGGACCCGCATCAAGCAATTGCTCGACACAATACTTATAAGAATTAAAATTTTGGAACGCACCACCAATGATCACTACCGGCGTACGATGCAAAGTTTCGGGACGCGCAATCGCCATATACTCGATATTCCAACCATCGATGCAATGCTCACGCGGCGCAGCTTTAAAAGTATCGCGAGTATAGCGCTCGAAAAAAGGATGAAAAAATAGATCTTGCGTCATAGCCTCATCCTGCGAGTTATCCTGTACCTGCTTACACACTGCATTCATGCTTGCCCCTCCTTGTCGACAGATCCATATCCCTATGATTTCTAGATGCACCTGCGAGCTGTAATTTCGCCATCCGTGCGCGCATCTTGATCTGAGACGATCCAATCTTTGTCAGTGATGCAGCCAATCAATACCACCATCTCGGCGTTTTTGTACTGACTTGCGCATCCTATCTTAGTGATGATTGCAGACTAAGCATATCTTATCTTGATCAACGGCTGAAATAGTTTAACGCCATTTTTTGTTCGTCAGAAATGTCAAGTCGTAAAACCGTGCGGTTTGCGCACCAAATCAGTGCAGATGCGATAGGTTTCTTTCTGGCCGTAGACTGTTACACTAGCTCATAATACGCTTACGGTGAATCATTTAACCGTCGGCCAATCGTTTTGGAGAGTCTTATGTCACAGTCCATCGAACACATGATGAATCAGCTTGGCCAGCAAGCTCGAGCTGCATCGCGAGTATTAGCACGCGCTGATACTAAAGCAAAAAATGCCGCCCTACTCGCCATCCACGATGCACTACAAGCGGGTCAGTCTGAAGTATTAGCAGCAAACGCCGTCGATATGCAACATGGCCGTGACAACGCCTTAGACCCTGCATTGCTTGATCGTTTAGAACTCACGCCAGAACGGTTTGCAGGCATGCTGCAAGGTCTGCGTGATGTCATCGGTCTGACCGATCCTGTCGGTGTGATTACTGATTTGGCCTATCGCCCCTCTGGCATCCAGCTGGGCAAAATGCGTGTCCCACTCGGCGTAGTGGGTATGATTTACGAATCGCGCCCCAACGTCACATTGGAAGCGGCATCACTGGCGATTAAATCTGGCAACGCGATTATTCTACGTGGCGGCTCAGAAGCCTTTCACTCGAACCAAGCCATTGCAACATGTGTGCAAGCGGGTCTGACAGCGTCAGGATTACCTGCTTCTGGCGTGCAAGTGATCAATACCGCGGATCGCGCGGCAGTCGGCTTACTCATCACCATGGCCGAATACGTCGATGTGATCATTCCACGTGGCGGCAAAGGTCTTATTGCGCGAGTCTCTCAAGAAGCCCGCATTCCTGTGATCAAGCACTTAGATGGTAACTGCCATACCTTTGTAGAGCGGCAAGCCGATCTTGAAAAAGCGTTGCCCATCTGTATTAATGCCAAAACCCATCGTTATGGCGTATGTAATGCGATGGAAACGCTATTGGTCGATGCTCCCGTTGCAGCTGAATTCTTACCGAAAGCTGCCGCACTATACGCCGAAAAAGGCGTTGAGCTGCGCGGCTGTGCGCAAACGAAAGCGATTTTACCAGACGTCAAAGCCGCCACTGAGCAGGACTGGTATGATGAGTATCTCGCACCAGTGTTGGCGATTAAAATCATTGATGGTTTAGACGCGGCGATTGATCACATCAATAAATACGGCTCGCATCATACCGATGTAATTTTGACCGAAAACTATAGCACTGCCCGCCGCTTCCTCAATGAAGTGGACTCTAGCAGTGTGATCGTGAATGCTTCATCGCGCTTTGCGGATGGCTTTGAGTATGGTTTAGGTGCTGAAATCGGTATCTCTACGGATAAAATCCATACCCGTGGCCCTGTTGGCTTGGAAGGCTTAACCTCACAAAAATGGATCGTGTTGGGTGATGGTCAAATTCGTGGCTAAACGCGGCAAATAGATCGTATCGGTGAGTTGTATTTGGCCGACCTCAAGCAATTGGGGTCGGCTTTGCATTGAAAGATAGAAAACCAGCACATCCCTACAGCAGCAGTTGCATGAAGGCCACACCCAATCATAAGTACCGACATCAGACCCTTCCGACCAGACTAGATAGACAGCACATTGAAATTGCAAAAATAACACCAAATCTGTCACGCCAACAGGCTAGGCTTAAAAGCACAGTTGCTTCTGGAATGTATTGCTTAATGTCAATCTCAGTTTTAGTGATTAATTGCGGTTCATCTTCGATCAAATACGCCTTAATTCCTGCCGATGGCAGCGCACGCATTGAAGGCTTAGCAGAACAGCTTGGCAGTGCCGAAGCCCGTATTAGTGGCAAAAATCGTGCGGGTGAAAAATTCAGCCACAGCATTCGGGGGGCAGACCACGCTGCCGCACTGCATGAAATTTTGCAGCGCTTAGACGGACAAGTCCCCACCGCAATCGGACATCGCGTGGTGCATGGTGGTGAAAAATTTACCCAAGCAGCACAAATTACGCCGGAAGTGATTGCCGCGATTGAACATACCTCGCCACTCGCGCCCCTGCATAATCCGGCTAATCTGATCGGTATTCGGGCGACTTTGGCGTTATTTTCAGATCTGCCACAAGTGGCGGTGTTCGATACTGCCTTTCACCAAACCCTACCTGCACGCGCCTATCGCTATGCGTTGCCCGAGGCGCTATACAGCGAGCATGGCATTCGTCGCTATGGTTTTCATGGCACCAGTCATGCCTATGTCAGTCAGCGTGCCGATCAACTCAGCAACCAGACTGATACGGGCTGGCTCTCGGCACATTTGGGCAATGGCTGCTCAACCACCGCGATATGGCACGGCCAAAGCGTCGATACCAGCATGGGTTTGACCCCACTCGAAGGCGTGGTGATGGGCACACGTAGTGGCGATGTCGACGCGGGATTACATGCACATTTACACCGACAGCTGGGTTGGTCGATTGACCAAATCGACACCATGCTGAATAAACAAAGTGGTTTGCTGGGCTTGTCTAATCTCTCCAATGACATGCGCAGCCTGACCCAAGCGGCGAGCGAAGGACATCGTGGCGCGCTGTTAGCGATTGAGGTGTTCTGTTATCGACTGGCCAAATCACTGGCCGCGCTGTCTTGCGCGTTACCAAAACTAACAGGGCTGATTTTTACCGGTGGCATCGGTGAAAACGCAGCGGATATTCGCGCCAAAACCCTTGCACTGATGCCCCATTTTGGCTTGAGTGTGGATCACGATGCCAATCAATGCATGGTACGTGGCCAAGAAGGCCGCATTGATGCCGCAACAGGCGTGCAGATTTGGGTCATCCCAACTGATGAAGAAGGCCGTATCGCGGCCGAAACCCGACAAACACTCGCTCTATAATTCATGATGCTTGAGGAAAAATCGATGCAAACCTTTTTAATTGTACCAACAGGTGCTGGTGTTGGGGTGACGTCAGCCTGTTTAGGCTTAATTCGCGCACTCGACTATATCGGCTTAAAAGCTGGATTTTTCAGGCCATTTATTCAGCAGGAATTCAATCAAACTGGTCAAGATCGCTCGTCGGCATTGATTGCCAATGCACTGGGTCTACAACCACCACAGGGTTTAAGCCAAGCACACGTCGAACGAATGCTCGGTGATGATCATGTCGATGAACTGCTAGAAGAAGTGATTGCACTCCATCAGCAGGCGGCACATGGCATGGATGCGGTGATCGTTGAAGGCATTGTGCCGACTGGCAGCAGCAGTTACGCCATGCAACTGAATACTGCATTGGCACATGCACTGGACGCAGAAGTGATTCTGGTGACCAACGCCGATCTGAATGAGCCTGAAGCGCTGGCCGATCGGCTCGACATGCACGCACGGCCATTTGGTGGGGTCGAGGCAAAACGTACGGTCGGCACATTGCTGATGCGCGTAAAAGGTCTGGCGGAGCCAGATCTGGACATCATGACCACCGCTGGTGAATCGGTGCGCAATCAGCAGCAGATTCAACAATTGATTGAACGAGTTAAACCTTTTTCACCTGCGGTGGGTAGTGGCTTATTTCATATGATTGGTATGGTGCCGTTTAGTCGGGTACTCAGTGTGCCACGCACGCTGGATATTGCGGAGGCGATTGGGGCGCAGTGGCTCAGCAAAGGCGATGCAGCCACGCGCCGCGTCGAACGCACCTCACTGTGTGCGCGTACCGTGAGTAACGTGCTGGATGCTTTTCAGGCCGGAACCTTGGTGGTAACGCCGGGTGACCGTGCTGATGTGTTGGTGGCGGCGGCACTCTCGACCATGAATGGCATGCAATTGGCAGGTGTCTTACTCACGGGGGGCTTCCGCCCTGAGCCACAAATCGTCGAACTCTGCCGCCCTGCATTACGCAGCGGTGTGCCGGTGCTAGCGGTACAAGAAGATTCATTTGCTACGGTCACTCGTCTCAGCCAATTGAGCAGCGAGATTCCCGTCGATGATCTGGAACGAGCCGAGCAAGTGGCGCGTTTTGTATCAGCGCACATTGACTTAAACTGGCTGCGTGAACACTGTGCCACGACACGCCAACCGCGACTATCGCCCTCAGCTTTTCGACATGCGTTGGTCCAAAAAGCCAAAGCCGCTAAGAAGCGAATTGTGCTACCCGAAGGCGCTGAACCGCGGACCGTGCAAGCTGCCGCAATCTGCCAATCGCGTGGCCTTGCGCACTGTATTTTGTTAGCGAAGCGCGAGGAAGTCGAAGCCGTCGCGCTGAATCGTGGCATTCATCTGCCGCCTGATTTGGAAATCATCGATCCAGAAACGATTCGACATCGCTATGTCGCGCCGATGGTTGAACGACGCAAGGGCAAACTGACTGAGCCAATGGCTGAAGCGCAACTGACTGATCCGGTCGTCGTCGGCACCATGATGTTACAACTCGGCGAGGTCGATGGCTTAGTGTCGGGTGCAGTTAATACCACCGCCAACACGGTGCGTCCGGCCTTTCAGCTGATCAAAACCGCACCTGACTTTAAGCTGGTGTCGTCGATTTTCTTCATGCTACTGCCCGAACAAGTGGTGGTGTATGGCGACTGTGCGATTAACCCGATGCC
>JBBKWW010000013.1:0-4248 GCA_037969155.1 Moraxellaceae bacterium | reverse complement strand
TGTAGCGTGTCCAGTGATGATGAAAGTACAATGCAGGGTATCTGAGTGCAAGTGTTTTTTAGGCTTTTTGTGAAGCGTCCGACAAACGGATGACAAAAGCGGTCGAAGTGATCTTTGTATACCTAACAGCTTAACTCATTTTTTATGATTATTAATATACACTTAACAGCATCGACCAACAACCCCCACTGGAGTGACGTTCAGATGCACGTAGTGATTGTCAAACAAAATCTCACAATCCCCGCTGATGAGTCGCCCCAAGCCCTACTGGTCGCATTACGTGCGTGGGCAGGCTTAATCTGGCTGGCGGATGATGGCCAGCCAGTGATTGGACTGTGTCCGCGTTGGCTGATTAAGCAGCAGGCCGCGCAAACCCAATGGCAACAGCGAGATACGGATGGGCAGCTCGGCGCACCGATATTCGTGCAAGGTCATTTTACGCAAGCTGTGCAGCAGCAGTGGCAAAATAGCCGACCTGATACTTGGCAACTACCCACATTAAGAGGTTTTTGTGGTGGATTGATGGGGTTTTTAGGCTATGACTGGGCAGCCGCACAACATGCGGTCGGCGTGACAGACCGTCACATGTTGGGTTCAAACACGACCTGTCACGCATGGCTGGCCTGTTATGATATTTTTTTGCGGCAGGAAAGCACTGGCTGGCAACTGTATGGCACTGATTGTCCGAGCTTACAGCCACTATATGATCAGATTGCTCTTAGCCTACATGCCGTGAATACACCTCGCTTGCGACCGACACAAGCAGCGGCTACAGACAACCCGTCGAACCGTCAAGCAATCCTGAATCATTCACTGCCCGACTTTCAGATGATCCAGCACTTTATCCCACGTTGGTCACTGACCGACTATCGGCGAGCCTTTGCACGGGTGCAACACTATCTACAGGCGGGGGATTGTTATCAGGTGAATTTAACGCAGGCCTTTGAAGCAAAGGTCAGTGGTTGTTTACTGACTCGACTTGATGCGCTACTGCAACTGACTCGTGCGCCGTATGCCAGCTATCTGGCGATCAATCCACAACATGAGCTGCTGAGCTGTTCGCCAGAGCTATTTTTATCATTTTTACCCAAAGGTGAAGTCGTCACTCGTCCCATAAAAGGCACACAACCACGACATGCTGATCCTGAGCGAGATCAGGCGTCACGACAGCAACTCGCTCACTCTGAAAAAGATCAAGCCGAAAATTTAATGATTGTCGATCTATTGCGCAATGACTTGGCGCGACAGGCCAAAATCGGCTCAGTCCGAGTACCGAAGCTATTTGAAGTTGAAAGTTTTGCCCAAGTGCATCATTTAGTCAGTGAAATTCGGGCAACGCTAGCACCGCATCAGTCGCCATTAGATCTATTGTTCGATGCGTTACCCGGTGGCTCAATCACTGGCGCACCAAAAATCCGTGCGATGCAGATTATTGCGGAACTTGAGGTCAGTCAGCGGGGCGCGTATTGTGGCAGCATGGGTTACTTGAATGCGGATGGAACGGGGCGATTTAATATCTTGATTCGCACACTAGAGCGACTCGATACACAGCTCAGTGTCTGGGCTGGCGGCGGAATCACCATCGCATCGGATGTAGATCAAGAGTATCAAGAGTGCTTGGATAAAGTGGGTGCGATTTTGGATTGTATCGAAACAGGCTAAACGATCACTCAGCTGCTAAGCTGTACTGTGTGTTGCCAATGTGGTACGACAGACACAGGCATTCACAAAAAATTCATTTGTTTGCCACTTATTCAGGTCTGAAAATATCAGATGATCAGATGGCTCATCATTTCATCATAGAGGTTGCTATGGCAAAGTCCAAATCTACTCCTGAGTCAACAGCACAGGCTCCGATAGAAGATATCGCAGCACCGAAAGAAAAATCCAAGAAAAAACGTGAGGAATCACTGGCTTTTCGTGCCTTAGAAATGAGCCAAGAAGAAGCAAAGAAAAGTAAGAAGAAATCCAAAAAATCTAAATAATCATCCGGAAACGCCGTTCAGTTTTGAGCGGCATTTGATCTGGTGAGTGCCCGAGTCAGGCGATGAGTTAGAATCAACTGCTGATCCGCTATGATAGGTCTGGTTAAGTTTGTTATATTGACTCAGATACTCTGCCCTCACTGATTACCCATTTATGCGTCTTATTGCCCTACGCCGACGGCTTGCTCTTGCCTTGGATCCACGTTTAAGGCTATACGGACTATCGACCACCAATAAAACAATTATTAGTCTGATTATTGTGTCGCTTATTCTGTCGATTATTTCAACCGAACAAGCGATTTATGAGGCGCATGAGACCTTATTTTTATATGCTGAATGGCTCTTGGGGCTGATATTTGCCTTTGAATATGTTGGCCGTGTGTGGAGTAGCATTGAGAATCCCGCAAATCACAGCCGCTGGTACTATGCACTGCGCCCCGTACCCTTATTGGATTTGGTCGTGGTTTGCATGACGTTTTTAACATTTTTTGGGGCAGAAGGTTTCTTGTTGCGTCTGGTGCGCTTCCTACGCATCTTACGATTGGCGCGATTGGGAGCATTCTCTAATGCCACACGCCTGATTACCCAAGCCGTGACAAAACGGCGCTTTGAGCTATTATTAAGTGCTGGAATTGCGCTCCTGCTACTGACCGTTTCTTCGTCTGCTTTATACTTAATCGAAGGCGGGGTGCAGCCCGAGGCCTTTGGTAGTATTCCTCGCGCGATGTGGTGGTCAGTCGCTACACTGACGACCGTTGGCTATGGTGATGTGTATCCTGTCACAGCGATTGGGCGCTTACTGGCGGCATTTACTGCAATCTCAGGCATCGGCCTGATTGCAATGCCGACCGGAATTTTGGCAGCTGCGTTCAGTGATGCACTGCAAGATACGCGGATTTCACATCTGGAAAAAATCCAACAGCAAAACGCTACCCCACCCACAGCGCAAAACACGCTTCAGGATGATGATGCCCAGTGACCTACCACTCCCACCGATAGCCGAGCCGTGGTTAGCCTTAAAAACCCCACAGGTACGCGCCCTGGCATTTGCCATCGGTTCAGCACCATTGATTCAGGATTGGCCAAACACTGGCGGCATCTCAATCGAACTGCCAGATGGTGCTTTTTGGCGGCAGCATTTACAGCGCTACTGGCCAAGACTGCTACAACTGGATCGTAATCCGCGACCGCTACAGCATGCGTTGCAAGTGCGCCCCAACATTCGGCTGGGTCATTATTTTGAGGACTTACTGGCATTTTGGCTCAGCGATGAAGGCTGGCATCCGTTTGTCTTGCTGGGACAGGGCATCCAATGCATGCAGGGTCAGCGAACAATCGGTGAAGTGGATTTTTTATTAAAAAATTTAGATACCGGTGAGATTGAGCACTGGGAAGTGTGTCTTAAATTTTACCTTGGTGAAGGGCTATTACGACCTGCTGAATGGGTTGGATTACAACGTCAAGACAGCCTTGGGCGTAAGCTACACCATCTACAGCAGCGGCAATTTTCGGTGCAACGCATTCAAGGACTGACGATTGATCGACGACGCGCGATTGTCAAAGGCCGATTGTTTTGGCCACTATCGAGTGGCTGCGAACTAAAAGCGATGAGGTGGTTGAATCCGAATCACCTGTCTGGTGCTTGGCAGTCTTTTGTGCCATCAGACCACTTGCCGTGGCGGCGTGCTGAACGACTAGAATGGCTGGTCGAATCACAACAGCATCATGTATCTGCTACAACACCCCGCTATTGGTGTAATGGCTTATATCTGCATCAAGACACACACACTGATGCACAACAACGACTCATGTTACGTTTAGACACACCACTGATACAGCCACCCTATCTGCTCAACACTTCTACCACACAGGATTGCTCACAGATGCGCAGCGATTCAGCATAGTATCCGCTACATTAGCAATATCACGAACTGGAGTAAAATCATGCAAATGAATCATTGGACTAAGCTGACTGCTGTAGCACTGCTGACCACTGCGGTGCTCACTGGCTGTAATACCATAAAAGGCTTTGGGGAAGATGTGCAGCGTGGCGGCGAGAAGGTTGCACAAACCGCAGAGCACACCCAGAAAAACATGTAAATCACCCTGTGGCGAGTCGATATTCGCACTGGCCACTGTCTGCCTAGGGTCTGTTGACGTTTGAGCCACGGCCGCGACACTGGCCGTTTTTGAGGGGATACAAGGCGTGAATCGTGAGGCTTAGTCGCTCTAAGCAAGCGAAGCACAACGCAGTAGCCCCCAA
>JBBKWW010000012.1:0-18016 GCA_037969155.1 Moraxellaceae bacterium | reverse complement strand
GGGTCAAAGGTAAAATAGCCTTTTGACAGCACATCTTTGACATCAATGACGTCTGGGCCGAGTGTGCCGCTATGAATCGGTAGATCAAGTTGCTGATCATTCAGGGTGAGAACGGCTTTTTTGCCAGTCGTGCCAGACATTAAAACTCTCCTAATGAGGGATATTACGGCCGGAACGCCGGAATACGCGGCGTAATTGCTGCTGCCGCCCGCTCCGAACGCAAAGATGACCGTTTAAAAAGCACCATCGGCTGGGATTGCACTTGGTTGTGACGACAATGTGCACCAGTATGACCTGCTTGCACCAAAGCGGTGACAAGCGACATCATGGGGTGTCATTTTTTGTCGAACAGCGGCAGTTTAGCGGTAGTGTATGCCTCGCTGCAAGTGCCGAGTGTGTGCATGCACATCGTCAAAAACACATGATAATCCATACTTATAAGCCAATGCAGCCACGATAATGCTAAGGCATGTTTTACAGTAATAAGCGTAGCACAGAGCATGCCAAAATATCGCGATCAGGTATTTTAAATGGTGATACAAAATATGAGCGAAAAAATATCAGACTAAAGTGTAGTACGGCTGTTTGTACCGGTGTGTTTGTATTTGTTGTGCAAGCTCACTATACTTACTCGTTGTTTATTGTGGGCGTGATTAAGCCTACAAACACTGCTGCCATGCCAGCTTTCCTTCGATTTTAGCCTCTCATGACCGTAATCAGGTCAAGGGGCGCTGCTACAGGATGCCCGCTGTGAAAAGCAACAGACCTGTCAATCTGTCTATGGGTCAGGTGTTGAGCGTTAACTTACGTTCACCCGTGGCCATTGCCTCGATTCTGCACCGCGTGTCTGGAATCATTATTTTCTTGCTGATTCCAGTCCTATTGTGGCTGCTTCAGGGTTCTTTAGCGTCACCCGAAAGCTTTGCCCACGTCCGTGAGACGGTGTTTGGCAATATTTTGGTCAAGTTCGTCGTCTGGGTGTTTCTAGCTGGACTGATCTATCATTTTTTTGCCGGAATCAAGCATTTACTGGCTGATGTCGGTGTTGCTGAAGAGCTCAATAGTGGCCGTACTGCGGCAACCGTGATGCTGGTGATTTCAGCGATCAGTATTTTGGCCGCATTTGTTTGGGTGATGTTCTGATGAAAAGTGCAACAGGTCTAACCGGATCAGGCTCACGTGACTGGGTCGTTCAGCGAATTTCAGCTGTTGTTTTGGCTTTGTACACCGTCGTGGTGTTTGGCTGGATTATTCTAAATCCTAACTTCGGTTATGAGGCGTGGTATGGCTTCATGATGACGTTGCCAATGAAAATTTTCAGCTTGTTGGCAGTGCTATCCCTTGCGGGGCACGCGTGGATTGGTCTGTGGACGGTGTTGACCGACTATGTGACCACTCGCCAAATGGGCTCAGGTGCAAACGCTTTGCGCCTCGTCCTGCAAGCTGCAATGGTCATTGCAGTGTTCGTGTTTACCGTCTGGGGTATCCAGATTTTCTGGGGTTGATTTAGGAATCCATCATGGCTGTTCTGTCCAAAGATGATATGAGTAACATCAAGACCCTGAATTTCGACGCTGTCATTGTTGGCGGTGGCGGTTCTGGGATGCGGGCGTCGTTGCAGTTGGCACGCGCTGGCCTAAAAGTCGCAGTGATTACCAAGGTTTTCCCAACCCGCTCACACACCGTGGCTGCCCAAGGTGGTATTGGTGCGAGTCTGGGTAACATGGGCGAAGACAACTGGCATTATCACTTTTATGACACCATCAAAGGCTCTGATTGGCTGGGTGATCAAGACGCGATTGAGTTCATGTGTCGCGAAGCACCGAAGATGGTGTATGAGCTAGAACACATGGGCATGCCATTTGACCGCAATGCAGACGGCACGATCTATCAGCGTCCGTTTGGTGGTCATAGTGCCAATTACGGCGAAAAAGCTGTGCCACGTGCCTGTGCGGCAGCTGACCGTACTGGCCATGCGCTGTTGCATACGCTGTACCAAAAAAACCTCGAACTCGGCACACAGTTCTTCGTCGAATGGGTGGCGCTTGATCTGATCCGTGATGATGACGGTGAGGTGCTAGGTGTGACTGCGATTGACCAAGAAACGGGTACGGTGAGTGTATTCCAAGCCAAGGCAACTTTGTTTGCGACGGGTGGTGCAGGGCGGATTTATCAAGCCTCCACCAACGCCTATATCAACACCGGCGACGGTCTCGGTATGGCGGCACGTGCGGGCATTCCCTTGCAAGACATGGAGTTTTGGCAGTTCCACCCGACTGGTGTAGCCGGTGCAGGCGTGTTGCTGACCGAAGGCTGTCGTGGTGAAGGCGGCGTGCTGCGTAATGCCTCAGGCGAGCCTTTCATGGAGCGTTATGCGCCGACTTTGAAAGACTTGGCGCCGCGTGACTTTGTGTCGCGTTCGATGGATCAAGAGATCAAAGAAGGTCGCGGCTGTGGCCCTAACAAAGACTACGTCGTGCTGGATCTGACCCACTTGGGCGCAGAAACCATCATGAAGCGTCTGCCGTCAGTATTTGAAATTGGTAAGAAATTTGCCAACGTAGACTGCACCAAAGAGCCGATTCCCGTCGTACCGACTATCCATTACCAAATGGGTGGTATCCCGACCAACATCAATGGTCAAGTGGTCGTACCGAATGGCGATGAGCCGAATCAAGTGGTCAAAGGCCTGTACGCGATTGGCGAATGTTCGTGCGTCAGTGTGCATGGTGCAAACCGCCTCGGCACCAACTCGCTGCTCGACCTGATCGTGTTCGGTAAAGCGGCTGGTGATCACATCACCGAAACCGTGCGTGCCTCAAGCAGCAGCTATAAGCCATTGCCAAAACATGTGCTTGAGCAAAGCATGAAGCGCGTGAACACGCTGCAACAGTCCACTACCGGCGAAAATGCCCAAGACGTGGCTGACGAAATCCGTCGTGTGATGCAGCAACATGCTGGGGTATTCCGTACCCAAGCCAGCATGGATGAAGGTGTGCGTAAGATCATGGCGCTTGCACCACGGGTCAAAAACATCCACCTCACTGATAAGTCGCAAGTGTTTAACACTGCACGGATCGAAGCACTCGAGGTGGAAAACCTGTTTGAAGCTGCCAAGGCAACCATAATTTCTGCAGCGGCTCGACACGAGTGCCGTGGTGCGCATACTGTGGTGGACTATGAGCGCGCTGAAAATGATCCAGAGCATCCAAATGGCCGTAATGACCGTGATTGGATGAAACATACCCTGTGGTATTCCAGTGACAACCGTCTGCAATATAAGCCAGTGCGCATGAAGCCACTGACTGTGGATTCGGTGCCACCGAAGACCCGTACATTCTAAGGTGTGGAGAGCAAAATGAGCCGTGGAACCCGCACATTTGAAATCTATCGCTATGATCCTGACAAGGACAAAGCACCGTACATGCAGACCTTCACGCTGGAGCTAGATGATAGCGACCGCATGTTGTTGGATGCGATGATCAAGCTGAAAAAGCAAGACGAAACATTGTCTTTCCGCCGCTCTTGCCGTGAAGGTATTTGTGGTTCGGATGGCATGAACATCAATGGTAAAAATGGTCTGGCCTGCTTACAGAACCTGAACGATTTACCTGCGAAAATCGTCTTACGTCCGTTGCCAGGTCTGCCAGTCATTCGTGACTTGGTCGTCGATATGAATCAGTTTTATACCCAGTATGAAAAGGTTCGTCCATATCTGATCAATGATCAGCCTGCGCCACCGACTGAGCGTCTACAAGCGCCTGAAGATCGTGAAAAGCTGGATGGCTTGTACGAGTGTATTCTGTGTGCTTGCTGTTCGACATCATGCCCATCGTTCTGGTGGAATCCTGATAAATTCTTAGGGCCATCGGCCTTGTTGCATGCGTATCGCTTTATTGCGGATACCCGTGACCAAGACACTCAGCAGCGTTTGGCTGATCTCGATGATCCGTTTAGCCTGTTCCGTTGCCGTGGCATCATGAACTGCGTAGCGGTCTGTCCAAAAGGCTTGAACCCAACCAAAGCGATTGGGCACATCCGTAACTTGATTCTCGATCAAGCTGGCTAAGCTTGAAACGAGTAGACTAAAAAAGCACGCTTCGGCGTGCTTTTTTGTTGTGGCCAGCATCAGCAGCGTGCGCCGATCGCAGCGAGAATCATGCATGAAAGTATTTGTAGGTAACACAACGATAGACTATATTTGTTGCAGGGCTGTAGCAGCATCAACCGCACTGCTTAGCGCATTAAGCAGTCCGATGTGTATCCGAAATAACAGCATGACAATTTGTTTTTAAACACTTAATCTTATTTGACGCGGGGCTTCTATGTTCGACCTTGGTATTCCATATCCGTTGTTTGCTGGTGTTGTTCTGCTGGTTTGTGCTGTTGTTGGGGTGATTGGTATTTTGGCCAAATGGCGTAGCGAAAATATCAAAATCGCCATGCTCGTCGCCAATGCAGCAATGTTGTTTGCGTTAGTGTTGCTCCCACCCAAAATGAGCTGGATCATGCAAACTCAGTTGCCTGCTGACATTCCTTACATTCACAAAGATGACCCAATTGATAAATTGAGCAGCCGTTTCAAATACCTTGATCCACAAGATCAAGAGCTGTTACTCAAGCATTTGGTGCGTACATTTGAAACCACTTTTCCACGTGGCAAAACCTTTGCTGAAGCCATTGAGCTAGAAAAAGCCTATATGCAGCAAACCGAAGCCAAGCTCGAAGAGAATGTGCGGTCAGCCATCAGCGAGATTGCTGATCCAGACCAAAAACTGCGACAAACCTTACAGCAAGGCTTGGTGCTAGAGTTGTTGTCACGTGAGGTGCTCGCGGAGCCAACTACTGTGACCACCCGTTATCAGGTGACCAATCGTTCGGGTGTTGCAATCAACGGTTTGACCCTCGGTGTCCGTGTGGTCGATCGGACGACAGGACGCGAGATGATTCAGCCGAGTTACTGTTTCGTGAGTCATTATCATCGTCTTGAGTCAGGCGCTACCGCTGATTTTGATTGCGAAACCAAACAGGTTGCGCCAGAGTTGGTACAGCCATTCTTACAGTCTGATCCTCGTTTTGAGTTGTCGCCAGTCTTGCATTTCGTCCAACTCACCAATGGGCGTGATCTGATGTTTGTTTGATTCGTGTATTTGATGTGTTTTTCGCCCATGCTTAGTCAAGGTGCTTGACTGAGCGAACTCTCAGTATATGTTGATATAAATCTGCGGTTTGAAGCAGGGTCGGGCAGCTTGTTGATCATGCTGCTCGCTCTTAGCAAACCGCGGTATGATCAGTGCCATTTTTTAACTTAATAATCGCTATTGAGCAAAAAAATCAGAGAAAGGGTGCTTTGCGTGCTAGGATTTTGACCCAATGGCACAGAATATGCTTTATTCATTACAGGCTTTCGTTGAATCGAAGTCGCATTCGCCAATCAAGGGTTGTGTTCTGACACAGTCACGCACTTGATTCGCCAATTCGATTTGCAAAAATGCCCACATGCGTGTGGGTACGGTGTAACACAGTCGTGTCACGATCTGTAGTGTCTGTTGGTGTGTTTACCAGCGGGGATTGCACGCAAGTGATACTGATTGTTGTGGTCGATTGCTGTCATGGTGGACATCCACCGCCTGATGGCACGCCGTAGCACCCGCTTTAAGGGCGCAAGCATCCGATAATCCAAACGATGCTTGCAGGGGTAAGTCTGCTTTATCCAGCAGCTTGCATTTTTGCGATTTGAAGACGAGCAGACTCATGTATGAGGTAGAAGCGCAGCAACAGGACACCGAACTGTCCGGCGATAATGCGGCCTATATCGAACAAATTTACGAGCATTATTTGACTGCACCCGACTCGGTAGATGCCGAGTGGCGCAGTTACTTTGATCGGTATCCACAAGGCGACCAACCCCACGGCTCCGTGCGCGAGCAGTTTCTGTTACGGGCACGTAACAGCACGCGGGCGCAACCGATGTTGCAAAGCTCCGTGAGCACCGACCATGAGCGTCGCCAAGTCGGCGTGTTGCAGTTGATCTCAGCCTATCGCAATCGTGGGCATCAAAAAGCCAAACTTGACCCGCTAGGGTTGGCCAAGCGCGAGCATGTGCCTGATCTAGATTTGGCTGCCCATGGTTTATCCAGATCTGATCTAGATACGGTGTTCCAAACGGGTAACCTGTCGATTGGCAAGGCTGAAACCACGTTGGCTGACATGGTTACAGCGATGGAGGCGATCTATTGCAGTTCGATTGGTGCAGAGTACATGCACATCGTCGACACCAAAGAGAGGCGTTGGATTCAGCAGCGGCTTGAAGGCGCACGCGGGCTACCACAATTTACACGGGCGACCCAACTCGGGTTACTTGAGCGCTTAACCGCAGCAGAGGGTTTGGAAAAGTTTCTCGGCAATAAATTTGTCGGTGCCAAGCGATTCGGGCTAGAGGGTGGCGAGAGCTTTATCCCGATGGTCAATGAAATGATTCAGCGTGCGGGCGCTGCCGGCACACTCGAAATCGTGATCGGCATGGCACACCGTGGCCGCCTGAATTTGTTGGTCAATATTCTGGGTAAAAATCCTGCCGATCTTTTCGGTGAGTTCGAAGGCAAAAAAAGCTTTAACCAAAAAGGTTCTGGCGATGTCAAATATCACCAAGGCTATTCATCCAATGTGATGACTGCTGGTGGTGAAATGCATTTGGCCTTGGCCTTTAACCCCTCACATCTGGAAATTGTCAGCCCCGTGGTGGAAGGCTCCGTGCGAGCGCGGCAAGTCCGGCGTGAAGATATCGGTGGCGAAAAAGTCATGCCGATCATCGTACATGGCGACGCTGCATTTGCGGGTCAAGGCGTGGTCATGGAAACCTTCCAAATGTCGCAAACGCGCGGCTATACGGTCGGTGGCACGCTGCATATTGTGATCAATAACCAAGTCGGCTTTACCACGAGCGCGCAAGAAGATGCACGTTCGACAGAGTATTGCACTGATATTGCCAAAATGGTGCAGTGTCCAATTCTTCATGTGAATGGCGATGATCCAGAAGCGGTATTGTTTATCACGCAGCTGGCGGTCGATTATCGACTGCAATTCAAAAAAGACATCGTGATTGATCTGTTTTGTTATCGTCGTCGCGGGCATAACGAAGCTGATGAGCCGAATGCCACACAGCCTTTAATGTATCAAGTGATCAGTAAGCTACCGACCACTCGTACCTTGTATGCCGACCAGTTAGTCGCTACAGGCGTGCTGAGTCGTGCCGATGCTGATGCCATGGTCGAGGACTATCGCAGTGCGCTAGAGGCGGGTGAGCACGTGGCCAATGCCTTGGTGACCGAGCCGAATAAGCGTCTGCATGTCGATTGGACCCCGTATCTTGGCCATGAGCTGCAAGATGATTGGGCAACAGGTGTCGATATTGAGAAGCTAAAAGGATTTGGTCGCAGCATGGCGCAATTGCCAGACGGTTTTGTCATGCAGCGTCAGGTCGGCAAGGTGATCGAAGATCGCCTCAAAATGCAAACCGGCGAAACCCCTCTGAATTGGGGCGCGGCAGAAACTTTAGCCTATGCAACGCTACTGGATGACGGTTATTTGGTGCGTTTGACCGGTCAGGATGTTGGTCGTGGTACTTTTTCGCATCGGCATGCAGTGCTGCACAATCAAGTTGATGGCAGTCGTTATACCCCATTGCTGAATATCAAACCTAATCAGCCACGTCTGGCGCTGTACGATTCTTTACTGTCAGAAGAGGCGGTATTGGCGTTTGAATACGGTTATGCCACCACGATTCCACATGGCTTGATCATTTGGGAAGCGCAGTTTGGTGATTTTGCCAACGGTGCGCAGGTGGTGATTGACCAATTCATCAGTAGTGGTGAGACCAAGTGGGAGCGGGTGTGTGGTTTAACGCTGCTGTTGCCACATGGCTTTGAAGGGCAAGGGCCTGAGCATTCTTCGGCACGTATGGAGCGTTTTTTACAGCTCTGTGCTGAAGACAATATGCAAGTCTGTACGCCGACTACGCCTGCGCAGATTTTCCATCTGTTGCGTCGTCAGGCTGTACGACCGAACCGTAAGCCATTGGTGATCATGTCACCGAAAAGCTTGCTGCGTCATAAGCTGGCAACCTCTGAACTGTCTGATCTTGCGGAAAGTCGTTTCCAGACCGTGATTGATGAGATTGATGTCGTCGATGCGCAAGCGGTCGAGCGTGTGGTGATTTGTGGTGGCAAGGTCTACTACGATTTACTGGAAAAACGCCGTGAGTTAGGTCTTACTCAGGTCGCGATTGTGCGCGTTGAGCAGATTTATCCTTATCCAGAGGCGCGTTTGCGTGACGTGCTGACGCAGTACCCTAACGCTAAGATGGTCAAATGGTGTCAAGAAGAGCCACAAAACCAAGGCGCGTGGTCGTTTATTGCAGCGCTCTTATACAGCACCGTGCATGACGTGTTGCCGACTATTCCCGTGCGTTATGCCGGCCGTGCCGCTTCGGCCGCGCCTGCGTGTGGCTCACCCAGCTTACATGCCCGTCAGCAGGCTGCTTTAATTGCAGATGCGTTGGGTATCACCACAGAACCGCAAGGAGATGCCTAAGATGGCCGTTGAAATTAAAGCCCCCGTGTTCCCTGAATCAGTTGCCGATGGTACGGTAGCCGCATGGCACAAAAAAGTTGGCGAAGCCGTCAAACGCGACGAAGTGATTGCTGATATCGAGACTGATAAAGTGGTACTTGAAGTGGTTGCCCCATCTGATGGCGTGCTGACCAGTATTGCCAAAGTCGAAGGCGATACCGTGCTGTCCAGTGAAGTGTTAGCGATCTTTGAAGCGGGCAGTGCTGCTGGATCCGCACCAGCTGCCGCTGTACCTGTGGCTGATGTGGCTGCCGCGCCTGTTGCAGCCAGCAGTGCGAGTAGCTCTACCGAGCAAAGCCCTGCGGTGCGTAAAGCGGTCGCAGAGCAAGGTATTGATCCACAAGATGTGCAAGGCACAGGCCGTGGTGGCCGCATCACCAAGCAAGACGTGGCCAGTCATACACCGAGTGCCAAACCTGCGGCTACAGCGCCTGCCGCAGTGCCGCTGTCTTTAGCGATTGGTGAGCGAGTCGAGAAGCGTGTGCCAATGACCCGTTTGCGCAAGCGCGTGGCTGAGCGTCTGCTGTCGGCCAGCCAAGAAACCGCCATGTTGACGACCTTTAATGAAGTCAACATGAAGCCGCTGATGGACATGCGCAAAAACTACCAAGCACGTTTTGAAAAGCGTCATGGTGTACGTTTAGGCTTTATGTCGATGTTTATTAAAGCCGCGACCGAAGCGCTGAAGCGTTTCCCTGCGGTCAATGCCTCGATCAGTGGCGATGATATTGTCTATCACGGTTACTATGACATTGGCGTGGCGGTGTCCTCAGAGCGTGGTTTGGTTGTGCCTGTGCTGCGTGATACCGACCGTTTGGACTTGGCTGAAACCGAAAAAACCATTTTGGAATATGGCAAAAAAGCCCGTGATGGCAAGCTCGGTATCGAAGACATGATTGGCGGTACCTTCACCATCTCTAATGGCGGTGTGTTTGGCTCCTTGCTATCGACCCCGATCTTAAACCCACCGCAGACTGCGATTTTGGGCATGCACAAAATCCAAGATCGTCCGATGGCAGTAGATGGTCAAGTGGTGATTTTGCCGATGATGTATTTGGCGCTGTCATATGACCATCGCCTGATTGATGGCAAAGAAGCCGTCAGCTTCCTTGTCACCATTAAAGATTTAATCGAAGACCCAGCCTTGTTGCTGCTGGATCTGTAAGGCATTGCGCCCTGCATCGTCGATGTGGGGTGGTTTTTTGACCATTTAGGACAATAGGAGCGTATCCGTATGTCCCAACAGTTTGATTTAGTGGTGATCGGCGGCGGTCCAGGTGGCTATGAAGCAGCGATTCGCGGCGCACAACTGGGTATGACCGTCGCGTGTATCGAAAAGCGTGTGCATAAAGGCAAGCCAGCCCTCGGCGGCACCTGTCTTAACGTCGGTTGTATTCCCTCGAAAGCCTTGCTGGATTCCTCGCATCGTTATGAAGCGACTCAGCATGACTTGGCGGTGCATGGCATTAGCACCGGCGAAGTGGCTATTGATATCGCGACCATGTTGGCGCGTAAAGATAAAGTGGTTGATGGCCTGACCTCAGGTGTGGCTGCATTACTGAAAGGCAATGGCATCGTCTGGCTGCAAGGCTCGGGCAAACTCAAAGCTGGTAAAGTGGTCGAATTCAGCCCACTTGATGGTTCACCTGCTGAAGATATTCAAGCCAAAAACGTGATTTTGGCGACCGGTTCTGTGCCAGTAAACATCCCTGTTGCGCCCGTTGATCAAGACCGTATTGTCGATTCAACGGGTGCGCTTGAGTTCACCGAAGTCCCAAAACGCTTGGGTGTGATCGGGGCAGGTGTCATTGGTTTAGAGCTGGGCTCAGTGTGGCGCCGCCTCGGCAGTGAAGTCCTCGTTTTTGAAGCGATGGACGAATTTCTGCCGATGCTGGACAAAGCACTGGCCAAAGAAACCCAGAAAATCTTGAAAAAACAAGGTCTAAGTATCCAGCTTGGCGCAAAAGTAACGGGTACTGAGCTTACTGCTGATGGTATCAATGTCAGCTACATGCAGTCGGGTGAGGAAAAAACCGCGCAGTTTGATCGACTGATCGTCTGTGTCGGTCGCAAAGCCTACGCTGAAGCACTGCTGGCCGATGATAGCGGCATCACACTGACTGAGCGTGGTCTGATCGACGTCAATCAGCAGTGCCTGACCTCAGTCGATGGCGTCTATGCCATTGGCGATCTGGTCCGTGGTCCAATGCTGGCGCATAAAGCGATGGAAGAGGGCGTGATGGCGGTGGAGCGTATCCATGGCCATGCCGCACAAATCAACTATGACACCATCATTGGCGTGATTTATACCAGTCCTGAAGTGGCGTGGGTTGGCCTGAATGAGCAAGAAGCCGTTGCTAAAGGCATCGAGGTCAAAACGGGTCAATTTGCCATGGCTGTTAATGGCCGTGCTTTAGCCGCCAACGAAACTGCTGGCTTCGTAAAATTCGTTGCCGATGCCAAGACTGACCGTCTGCTCGGGATGCATGTGATTGGTGCAAATGCCGGTGACATCGTGCATCAAGGCATGATCGCACTGGAGTTTGTCTCAAGTGTCGAAGATCTACAACTGATGACCTTTGCCCATCCGACTCTGTCGGAAGTGGTACATGAAGCAGCGCTTGCCGTCGATGGTCGTGCAATTCACGCCATTCAACGCAAACGTAAATAAGCGAAATCTGCCGAGTTGATCCTCGGCAGTTTTTTTGATGCACTTGGGGATGATAAGGAAAACCCATGAATCTACATGAATATCAAGGCAAGCAACTGTTTGCACAATATGGTCTGCCTGTCACTACGGGTATCGTTGCCAGTACTCCTGCCGAAGCGCGTGCTGCTGCCGAAAAAATCGGTGGTGATGTGTATGTGGTTAAAGCACAGGTTCACGCCGGTGGTCGCGGTAAAGCAGGTGGCGTTAAGCTGGTTAAGTCACTGGACGAAGTCGAACAGTTTGCTAAAAACTTACTCGGTACTCGTTTGGTCACCTTTCAGACCGATGCGACTGGTCAGCCGGTGAACCAGATTTTGGTCGATTTACCAGTTGATATCGCGGATGAGCTGTATCTGGGCGCAGTGGTAGATCGTGCCACCCGTAAAGTGGTATTCATGGCCTCAACTGAAGGCGGCGTGAATATTGAAGACGTGGCACATGATACCCCAGAAAAAATCCTCAAAATGGTCATCGACCCGTTGATCGGCGCACAAGCCTATCAAGGCCGTGAATTGGCTGGCAAACTCGGCTTAAATGCCAAGCAAACCCGTCAGTTTGCTGATATTTTCCAAAAGCTGGCCAAGCTGTTTGTCGAAAAAGATCTGGCCTTGCTCGAAATTAATCCACTGGTGATCAAAGCGGACGGCGACTTGTTTTGCCTAGACGCTAAAGTCGTGATCGACTCTAACGCGATCTATCGCCATCCTGATCTGAAAGCAATGGATGATCCAAGCCAGATCGACGAGCGTGAGCGTATCGCTGCCGAGCACGAACTGAACTACGTCGCACTTGAAGGCAACATCGGCTGTATGGTCAATGGCGCGGGTCTCGCGATGGCGACCATGGATTTGATCAAGCTTAAAGGCGGCCAACCCGCCAACTTCCTCGACGTGGGCGGCGGTGCAACCAAAGAGCGCGTCACTGAAGCGTTCAAAATCATCCTGTCTGATACTGCGGTAGAAGCGGTTTTGGTCAATATTTTTGGTGGGATCGTCAGTTGCGCCATGATTGCTGAAGGGATTATTGCTGCGGTGAAAGACGTGGGCGTCAAAGTACCGGTGGTCGTGCGTTTAGAGGGTAATAACGCTGAACTCGGTGCAAAAATCCTACGTGAATCGGGCTTAAATATTACTCCTGCAACATCGCTTGATGATGCAGGCACTCAAGTGGTTAAAGCGGTGGCTGGAGCATAATCATGAGCGTATTAATCGATAAAAACACCAAAGTGATCTGCCAAGGGATTACCGGCGGCCAAGGCACGCTGCACACCGAACAAGCGATTGCTTATGGCACGCAAATGGTCGCTGGTGTCACCCCAGGTAAAGGCGGCCAGACTCATTTGGGTCTGCCGATTTTTAACACCGTACAAGAAGCCGTTGCTGCGACTGGCGCGACCGTCTCGGTCATCTATGTACCTGCGCCATTTTGTAAAGACTCAATCCTTGAAGCCGTCGATGCGGGTATCGAGTTAGTGGTCTGTATCACCGAAGGCATTCCGACCATGGACATGCTATTCGTCAAAGAATACATCCTACAAAAAGGCGGCGTGCGCATGATTGGGCCAAACTGCCCAGGCATCATCACCCCAGGCGAATGCAAAATCGGCATTATGCCCGGTAGCATTCATCTACCCGGTAAAGTCGGTATCGTGTCACGTTCAGGCACACTGACTTATGAAGCGGTCAAGCAGACTACGGACTTGGGTTTTGGTCAGTCTACTTGTATCGGTATCGGTGGTGACCCGATTCCGGGTATGACCTTTATCGATGCGCTGGAATTGTTCCAAAACGATCCGAAGACCGAAGCGATCATCATGGTTGGTGAGATTGGTGGTTCGGCTGAGGAAGAAGCAGCGGCGTTTATTAAAGCCAATGTAACCAAGCCGGTCGTGTCGTATATCGCGGGTGTGACTGCACCAGCGGGCAAGCGCATGGGACATGCGGGCGCGATTATCTCTGGTGGTCAAGGTACTGCTGAAGAAAAGTTTGCGGCGCTGCAAGCTGCTGGCGTAAAAACTGTCGATAACCCAGCGATGTTGGGTGCGGCACTGGCTGAGATTACTGGCTGGAAATAAGCTGTAGGCTGTGATGAGAGAGGGCGCGAAAGCGTCCTTTTTTGTGGATGATGATTTATGATAAGGCTGGACTAAAGCAAGGTTTGATCAAAATGGAAAAGACGCGAACACAATATGATGTTTCTGATTTGGCTGAATTTATGAGTAAGGCCAAGAATAACAACAAACCTTTTGTATTTTTTACTGGTGCAGGTTGCTCTTTCACAGCAGGGATTCCGCTGGCAAAAAAACTAATCGAAGAAATGCATCAGCGTTTTAAAACTGAGCTGAAGCCGCTAATGGGTGAAGACCGCCAAGACTACGGTAAGTGTATGGCACAGATTGGGCGTGATGATCGCAGACAGTTTCTAAAAAGCTATATTGTCAAAGCAAAAATCAATTGGGCGCATATTGCTTTGGCTTGCTTGTTGCAAGAAGGCTATATTGGCCGTGTGTTGACCTTTAATTTTGATAATTTATTGGCGCGTAGCTGTGGCTTGTTGGGTTTATATCCAGCAACTTACGATTTTACCGCTGCCAATTTAAACCTGTATCACCTGATAGACAACCCAGCAGTTGTACATTTGCATGGGCAAAGTCATGGTTTCGCACAGCTTAACTCCGATGAAGAAACTGGTTCTCATGCACAGCAATTAAGCCAGTTTGTTTGTTCAACATTAAACGAATCGCCAGCATTGTTTATTGGCTACAGTGGGCAAGCTGACGCTTTTTTTCCACAGATTAAAAAGCATTTTTCAGGCCAGCATCGGCTGTTTTGGGTTGATATGGCCGAGCAAGCCCCTGCACATATTGCTGATTCCATTTTGCAAACCAGCTTAGCGCACTATATGCGCTGTGCAGATGGGGCAGACTTGTTTTTGATCGAGTTGGCACGGCAGCTAGGTTGTTTTCCACCGATGATTTTTACCGATCCGTATGCACATTTACTTGAAGAGCTAGAAGCAGTCAGTGCCTATCCACAGCGTACCGAGCATAAGGCCACAATAGGGGATCTATCTGACACTGGCCATACTGACTCAACAAACACTCAAGATATTTTGCAAGGGTTGCGGCTGCTTCTAACACGTGCCCGACAACGAGAGATAGATGTAGAACGTCCAAATTATCTTGAGTTATATTTAGAGGGTAAATATCAAGAAATTGTTCAAGAAATTGAGCAATATAAGTATTTGAGGGATGTTGATGAGATCTGGCTTGCTAGATGCTATTTTAGTCTGGCATTAAAGCAGACTTCAGAAGTAGAAGAAATTTTATTTTACGATAAAATCTTGGCAAGGTTTTTTAACAGCCAAGAGCTTTCTATACAGGAGCAAGTAGCCAATGCCTTGGTCAATAAGGGCTATATACTTGGTGAGCTTGGTAATATTTCAGAGGCGCTGGTTGTGTACGATACACTCATCAGTTACGCTAATAAGTATGGTGATCTCGTGTTACAAAGGCTATCAGCACGATGCCTCTTAAATAAGAGTGCTCTATTGAGTCGTGCTGGTGATTTAAAATCTGCAATAGATATTTGTGACCAGTTGATTAGAAGGTTTATAGGATTTACAGATTCTATTCTGTCTTTAAGTGTCGTTCGTAGCTTTTTATATAAAAGCTTTTACTTGTGGGAGGATGGTTGCCAAGATGACTCCATCACAGCATACGATAAATTAATCGAAAACTTTGGTGGGGCTAAAAATATTTTAGTCCGTCAGGGGGTTGCAGAGGCTTTTCTAAATAAGGCAAGTCGCTTAAAGCAAATTGGTCGTCAGGAAGATATGATGAATACATATGATGATTTAATTGGTTTTTTTGGCGAAAGTACTGAAAGTGTATTGCTGCATCAAGTAGCAAAAGCTGAAAACTTTAAAGGTTTCAGTTTGCTAATAGCTTCCAAGGCCAACTGGGATGTACAAAAACAATCATATCAAAAGCTTAGTATGGCATTTTCACTATTCCAACAAGCCGTCAGCAAATCCAGCTCAGATGATCTAGCAATAACTCTCGGTAATCTCGCTTACGTCGAGTTCCTACTCGGCCAGCCAGAGCAAGCAGAAGCCCACCTGCGCGAAGCCCTCGAAAAAGGCGGTGAAACACTCTATCACGCCACCCTCGACGACATCGCCATGCACCCCATTGCACCAGACGCAGAATTTAAAGCACTACTTGAGCGGGTTTGGCAGTCGATTAGTCCAAGCTAAACCATAGATGTTCGGCTGCATTTCATCATTCAATTATGCTTAAATAGCCGATCTTTTTTGACATCATTTGCGACCGGCAAGAGGATCACATCATGCGCGTCCATAATTTTTGCGCAGGCCCTGCGGCACTGCCGACTGCTGTACTCGAACGTGCCCAAACTGAGCTGGCCGATTGGCACGGCAAGGGCTTATCCATCATGGAGATGAGCCACCGTTCGCCTGAGTTTATCAGCGTGATTGATAAAGCCGACGCCGATCTACGCACACTGCTGGATATTCCCGCCAATTATAAAATTTTATTTTTACAAGGCGGCGCAAGCCTACAGTTTTCGGCGATTCCCTTGAATCTACTCGGTGCAGGCCAAACCGCCGACTATATTGATACGGGCATCTGGTCACAAAAAGCCATCGAAGAAGCGCAGCGTTTTGGTCAAGTGAACGTCGCCGCATCGAGTAAAGCCAATGGCTACAGCGCTGTGCCACCACAAGCAGATTGGCAACTAAGCCCGAATGCCGCCTACTTGCATTACACGCCGAATGAAACCATTGGCGGTTTGCAATACGATTTCATTCCGCAAGTCGATGTGCCGCTAGTGGCCGATTATTCCTCGTGTATTTTGTCTGAGCCACTGGACGTATCGAAGTTTGGTCTGATCTATGCAGGCGCACAAAAAAACATCGGCCCTGCGGGATTGACCTTGGTGATTGTGCGTGATGATTTATTGGGTCACGCGCAAAGCGGTACGCCAGCTTTGCTGGATTACGCGGCACAAGCCAAAAACGGCTCAATGATCAATACGCCGCCAACTTTCGGGATTTATTTGGCCGGTTTGGTGTTTGAGTGGCTACTTGAGCAAGGTGGCCTGACTGCCATGCAAGTGATCAACCAACAAAAAGCTGACTTGCTATATGGCTATATTGATCACAGTGACTTCTATGCCAATCCAATTGCACTGGCCAATCGCTCCGGCATGAATGTGCCATTTACGCTGGCCGATAGCCGCCTTGAAAAAACCTTTTTAGCCGAAAGCGAGGCTGCTGGTTTGCTGAATCTGGCGGGTCATCGCTCGGTCGGTGGTATGCGTGCCAGTATTTATAACGCCGTGTCACTGGAGTCAGTGCAGGCGTTGGTTGATTTTATGCAGGACTTTGCCAAAAAATACGGCTAACGTGCTGTGGATTTGATGCTTGCTCTTGATCCAGTGACGCAGTCCATTTTGCTGTTGACTGTTGGGCTGCTGTCTGGTGTGGTGAATTCGATTGCTGGTGGCGGTACATTTTTTAGTTTTCCGGTGTTTGTTGCGCTCGGTTTACCACCAGTGATGGCCAATGCCACCAATGCAGCAGCGGTGTTGCCCAGTCATCCGATGGCGGCGTGGGCAGAGCGGCGCTATTTGTTTGCACGTGCTGATTTTTGGCATTTGCTGCTGCTTGCTCTGCTGGGGGGCGGGTGTGGTGCGCTGTTACTCAGTCGGGTCGGTAATCAAAATTTTGAAGCGCTTATCCCGTATTTGTTGCTGATTGCAACGCTATTGTTTGCTGGTGGATCACAGCTGCGCCTGTGGTTGCATCGAACGGCAGACTTTCGTTTAGGTCTGATGTCTGCGTCGTTATTGCTGCTGATTTGTGCTTATGGTGGCTTTTTTGCGGCTGGAATGGGCGTGATATTGATGGCAGGTTTGTTATTGTTGGGTCTGCAACAGATGGCTGATAATAATGCCGTCAAAAATTTACTCGGCGGGGTGGTGAATGCCGTCGCCGTAATGGTATGGTCTGTGCAAGGGTTTGTTGATTGGTCGCTGGTGTGGCAATGCTTTGCTGGTGCGGTCATCGGTGGTGTTTTTGGTGCAAAACTAGCCCGTCATCTCTCGGTGGTTTGGTTGCGGCGAGTCGTGATTAGTATTGGTTTTGGATTAAGTGGAGTATTTTTTCTCAAATGAATGAGCAAGTAAAAAACTATCAACTTCGTGAAGCCACATTGGGTGATATCGCTGCTTTGGTTTCGCTGATCAATCGTGCTTATCGCCCAATACTGGGACAGGAGGGCTGGACACATGAGACGTTATGGGTCAGTGGTGAGCGAATACAGCCACAGGCGTTGATTGCAACCCTCAGTAACCCATATCGGCATTTATTGGTGTTGGCATCAGGTGCTGAGCTGATGGGTTCGGCACTGATTACCGGTAAGGAAGACGGTACGGCTTATATTGGTCTTTTGACGATTGATCCGACTCACCAAGCCAGAGGTTTGGGTAAGAGGCTCTTGCAAGATGCAGAGCAGTATGCAAAATGCCACTTACATGCGTACCGTATCATCATGAGCGTGGTGGATGCTCGCACTGAGCTGATCGAGTTTTATGAGCGGCGTGGTTATGTGCAGACAGGGCATAGTCTGCCTTATCCGAGTGATCAAGGACT
>JBBKWW010000011.1:0-6497 GCA_037969155.1 Moraxellaceae bacterium | reverse complement strand
TGTTTTCACGGGGATTCACCAATGTTGCCATTAACGAAGCCGATGCTGTTGTAATGTCCAATTTTGGGCTTCTTATGATCGTCATGTGGGGCGTAGCCTATCTCTCAGCTGTGACCGTAATTCCAAATATAAAATGGATCGCTGGTGCTTTTGCTGTAGAAAAGCTCATTTATGCTGTGGTTTGGGTGAACTGGCTTTTTGAAAATAGTTTAGAAGCTGTTTATTCCAAAGATGTTTTTGCTGGGATTTTTTATAGCATATATGGATTAAATGACTTGTTTTTTATGTTTTTTTTCGCTTGGGTGTTTTTTTCATCTAGCCAAAAAAATAGTGCCTAACACGGCACTCCAATATTTACGCGGTGGCCTTGCTTTCGGCTGCGGCTGCAAGTACGGTTAAGAAACATAATTGAACCTTTCTCGGGTAGCCCAGTGAACCAAGACTTGTTAAGTGAGCAAATTAGCGTCATAAATACCATATCAGTGCCCCAAGGAATGGAATCTGAAGCTGAGCTGGTTCGTGCGGAATATGTAGAGTATTTTCGAAAGCAGGCGGGTTTTGTCAGTTCAACCTTCTACAAAGCACTCGATCGAGAGGAAAGTGGCTCAATCCAGTACGTGAACATCGTTGTGTGGGAATCCTATCAGCATTTTGAGCATGTGGTAAATAGTGGTTTTCAGAACGAAAATGGGGAGAACAGCGATGGTAAACGGGTTCTAGGCAAAGGCTTTCCTGCACCCATTACAGTCTCGCCGGGTCGGTACAAAGTCATTGACTCAAATGTCTAAAAATGGGCACACCAGATTCAGGCGTTAGACTGATCACTGCAGCCAGTGAGTAACTTTAATCGGTAAAAAAGCAATGCAGGATGCACCACGCAATACGCAATGAATACCACCTAAATATTTGTGACCCTGATCAATCTAGTTCACAACCCCTCGGCGCTTCACGCTCACCCAGTGAGGTGACACAACGCCAGCGCCCATCATTTAACCGATATAGGCTCAGGCGTTGTCCGTTCAGGTTCTGCACTGGCCAGACCGCGCCTTGAATGGTGGCCTGCACAATACAATCGCTGTTGGTAATCCCTGCCGCCTGTTTGATCACTTCTATGCTGGTCGGTTGCTGCTGTGCAGTCGGTAACGCCATGCCGATAGGGCAGGTTTGCTGCGCTTGATATAGCATATCGACCCGACGTTTACCCAGATCGGCCAAATCATAGGTTTGAGCCAAAACAAGGCGTTTTTGATAGGTCGCATAGGCGGGTAGATAGACGTTATAAATAGTGGATAGTGCAAAGGCAAACAAGCCAAATGCCAGTAGCAAACCTGCCCAGTGTGTGCCGCCTTCTTGCTGCAAATGCTCAGCCTGTTGCGCTGAACGTAAGCCATCTTCTATGGTTTCGCTGATCTCGCGCCGCGCCACCCGATAATAATACGCATCTGCCCAGCCTGCGGTCAGCACGCACCAACCTAAATATAGCCCACCCGCCACGGTAAATCGAATTGGCCACTGCATGGCATCAGGCAAAAATGGCAGTGCGATATTTTCAAGCATCACCAGCATCAGCACGATGATTAGATGTAAAAATGACCAGCCCGCGACCGCATAGACCAGCCCATCCAAAAACCGCCCGCGATACAACATCCACGGTAAGGTCATCAAAAACGCTGCCCAATGCCAGCGCATACCGATTTTTTGGCATTGATCAAACGAGGCAAAGCGTTTTAGGTAGTGCGCCTGTGAGCGACTGCCGATAAACAGCTTGTCCAGCGTCAGGCGTTTTGACTCACTGAGCTGGGCTTGATAAAACGGCGGCGGGGAGGAGCGATCAAACAACATGACGGCGGTGCAGTCAATGGCGGCAGTGGTGACTAGCATAGCAGCCCATCGGATCAAAACCGAAAACGCTTGCTAGACAATACACTGCACTTAGTCGCTGGAGTCAGCCAGCTCAAACGCCGCCTCTAACGCCTCATGTAGACGACCGACTGCAATCACCCGTATCCCGTCGGTGTCTTGGCGTGGTGCATTACCCTTAGGCACAATCGCGACCTTAAAGCCATGTTTGGCGGCTTCTTTTAAGCGTTCCTGACCGTTCGGCACAGGCCGCACCTCACCCGATAAGCCGACTTCGCCAAACACCACCAGTTGTTGTGGTAAGGCTTTACCACGCAAGCTCGATGCACACGCGAGAAGCACCGCCAAATCCGAACCTGTTTCCAGTACCTTCACACCGCCGACCACATTGACGAACACATCTTGCCCGCTGGTTTCGATCCCGCCATGTCGGTGCATCACCGCCAGTAACATCGCTAAACGGTTCTGCTCCAAGCCCAGCGCAACACGGCGCGGCTGTCCGTGTGAGGTATCGACCAAGGCTTGTACTTCCACCAACAGTGGCCGCGTGCCTTCACGACTGACCATCACGATGCTGCCCGCAATCGCTTCATCGTAGCGACTGAGGAAAATCGCTGACGGATTGGGCACTTCACGCAGGCCACGATCAGTCATCGCAAACACGCCAAGTTCATTCACTGCACCGAAGCGGTTCTTCACGGCGCGAATCATCCGAAAGCGTGAGTCGGATTCCCCCTCAAAATACAACACACAATCGACCATGTGTTCCAGCACCCGAGGCCCTGCCAATGCACCTTCTTTGGTGACATGCCCGACCAAAAACAATGCCGTGCCGGTTTGTTTGGCGTAGCGGGTCAGTAGTGCGGCCGATTCGCGGATCTGCGCCACGCCACCGGGTGCCGATTGCAGGGTTTCGGTATATAGCGTCTGAATCGAGTCTAAAATCGCCACAGCGGGTTTTTCGTGGTGTAGGGTGGCGCAGATGGTTTCGACGCAGGTTTCGGCCATCACATTCAGGCGATCCGTTGGTAATTCCAGCCGATTCGCACGCAGCGCGACTTGCGCCAGCGATTCTTCACCGGTGATATACAGCGCGGCGGTGTTTTGATGCTGTGCCATGTGGGTGGCGGTCTGTAGCAGAATCGTCGATTTGCCGATGCCTGGATCACCACCGATTAGCACCACTGAACCCGTGACTAGGCCACCACCTAACACCCGGTCAAACTCACTGATGCCAGTGGTCATCCGCGTTTCACGGCTGACACTGACTTGATTGAGGCGAGTGACGGCGGCGGCTTGTCCGGTATAACCGCCCGCTTTGGGTTTGGCACGGTGGCTCACGGTGGCTTCGCTGGGCGCTTCGATCAGGCTGTTCCATTCACCACAATCGGTACATTGACCCGCCCATTTCGGGTAGCGACTGCCGCAGCTTTGGCAGACATAATTGGTTTTGGCTTTACTCATGGCAACACAGACCCACAACGAACTGACGGTTAGGGTAGGCGTTTTTCATCCAAAAATCGACGTGAGATGTTGCTGAGTTTGCTTTACAGCGACATTTATTGACGTGCTGGTGTCGGCCTTAGCGCATAAACGGCGCACGGCGTAGCTTGGCTACGATGTCGCCGATTTCCGAAATTTTATCAATCGACTCGCTCATTTCAGCAATAATTTCAAGGTTATCCGTCAGCATGGCGATTTTATCAATCGACTCTTTCATACTGGCGATGGTCTCGATGTGCTGGCCGAGCGCGGTCAGTTGTTGCAGGGTTTCTTTCATTTCGGAAATATTGCTAATATTTTCAGTAATTTCTGCGATTTTTTGCATGGCAGGCTGCATCTCTGCGATGGTTTTGAGATTGCTGGTCGCAGAAGAGATTTCATAGAGTGCGTGGCGCATTTGCGCGATCATGTCGATGCTATCGCTCATGCTATCGATGCTGTCACTGATCGATGCAATCGGTTCGGCCATTTTAGCGATATGATCAATCGATTGCCGCATTTCGGCAATTTGGGCGATATCGGCTTTAATATCATTGATTTTGAGTAAAAATTCGATCAGTACTCGACAAATCGCTGTCACCGTGATCATCAGCACGGGCATCGCGAGCAGTGCGAGTATCCCGCCCCAGATCGAGATATAAAACAAGCTCACCACGCCATACACACACAGCACGCTGATCGAGAGCACCAGCAAGGTGTACAGCAGGGGCAATAAACTGCGGCTACTGATCTGGGTCGTAAACGACAAGTCAAACAAAGCAAGTATAAATGACTGAAAATGCTGCTTACTGGTGCGTAATACCGTCGACTTGGGTCGAGGTGCAGTCGAGTCCGATGGCTGAGTATTGGATAAATTCATGACGACAAGTTCTCAAAGTTACAGTGTTTGATGTGTTTCTCCGGTGAGTATGTACCGCTATTAAGGGGCATCACAGCAGTAGATTATAGTCAAATTTGTGTGTGTTGCACCGTTTGGTTTTGTTTCGCGTTAGAATGCTGCACTATTTTTTAGGCTGGGGAATGGCGTGGAAACGCTCAAAATTTCGCAAGACACGTTGACTGATGCAGTCGAGCAATTACATAGTATTCGTGACTTTATCCGTTTTACAGTCAGTATGTTGCGTGAACATGAAGTGCACTTGGGACAAGGCACAGAGGATTATTTTGCTGAGGCGACCGCTTTGGTGATGCAAAGCCTGTCGTTAGACTGGTCAGCTGATGAGCAAATTTTAGACAGTCGTCTGCTCAAATCTGAAAAAAAACGCATCATTGAGTTACTCGCACAGCGGATCAACAGCCGAATTCCGTTGGGCTATTTGTTGAACTTGGCCTATTTTTGTGGTCAGCCGTACTATGTTGATGAACGGGTGTTGATTCCGCGTTCACCGATTTCGGAGTTGATCCAGCAGCGATTTTTACCCTATTGCACTGATGGGCAGATTGACCCAGCAAGTATACAGGCGCAGGGTTTGCCGAGTTTGCCGCAGCCGTTTATCCCTGAGCGGATTTTAGATTTATGTACCGGTTCAGGCTGCATCGCGGTGGCGTTGGCCTATGCGTTTGTCGATGCGACCGTAGATGCAGTGGATTTATCGCGTGATGCGTTGGCTGTGGCATCGATTAACGTGTCACATCATCTTAAAGACGATCAAGTGGCCTTAATTGAATCGAATCTATTGGACAAGATTCCAGCCCAGCAACAGTATGACTTGATCGTCAGTAATCCGCCGTACGTCGATGCAGCCGACATGTCTGAGCTCCCGCAAGAGTTTCAGCATGAGCCAGAGATGGCCTTGGCTGCTGGTCAAGATGGATTGGACTTGGTGCGTAAGATTTTGTTGCAGGCGGCAGATTATCTTAGCCCGCGTGGTCTATTAGTGGTCGAAGTCGGTAATAGCGAATGGGCGTTACGTCAGAGCTTGCCCAAAGTGCCGTTTCATTGGCTCAGTTTTAGCCAAGGCGGCATGGGGGTGTTTGCACTGACTGCCGCTGAGTGTCAGCAGTACCGTGCCGAGTTTCAGCGTGCAGTTTTGGAGCAATAACAGATGGCTGGTAATAGCATAGGGCAGTTGTTTCGGGTCACCACCTGTGGTGAATCCCATGGTCTAGGCTTGATGGCGATTGTGGATGGTGTGCCACCGAATCTTGAGCTGTGCGAAGCGGACTTGCAGCTTGACTTAGATCGGCGCAAACCGGGCACGTCGAGCTTTGCTACGCAGCGCAAAGAAGAAGATGAGGTGCGGATTTATTCGGGCGTGTTTGAGGGCAAAACCACCGGCACTCCGATTGGACTGTTGATTAATAACACCGACCAAAAATCGAAAGACTACGGCAACATCGCACAAACTTTTCGGCCGGGCCATGCGGACTATACCTATAGCATGAAATATGGCTTTCGGGATTATCGTGGTGGTGGCCGATCCAGTGCGCGTGAAACCGCGATGCGCGTGGCAGCGGGTGCGATTGCTAAAAAATATCTCCAGCAAAAATTCGGCATCCTGATTCGTGGTCATGTCACACAGATTGGCAACGAACACGCGACCACGCTGGATTGGGATTTGGTCAATCAAAACCCATTTTTTTGTGGTGATGCCGACGCGATTCCGCGCTTTGAAGCGTTGGTTACTGCCTTGCGCCGCGATGGGACGAGCTGTGGTGCACGGCTGGAAGTGCTGGCAGAAAATGTGCCCGTCGGTTGGGGTGAGCCGGTGTTTGATCGTCTAGATGCGGATATTGCGCATGCGATGATGAGTATCAACGCGGTCAAAGGCGTGGAGGTTGGCGATGGCTTTGCGGTGGCGGGTCAGTTTGGCCATGAGTCACGCGATGAGCTGACGCCTGATGGCTTTACCGCCAATCATGCAGGCGGCGTGCTGGGTGGGATTTCGAGTGGTCAGACCATTCGGGTCTCGATTGCCCTGAAGCCAACCGCGAGTATCACCACGGCTGGCCGTAGTATTACCTTAGACGGCGCAGCGACCGAGATGCTGACCAAAGGCCGCCACGATCCGTGTGTCGGTGTGCGCGCCACGCCGATTGCTGAGGCGATGCTAGCGATTGTGCTGATGGATCATTTTCTACGGCAGCGTGGCCAAAACGGCGATGTGGTGCAGCCATTAGCAGCGATTTAATTC
>JBBKWW010000010.1:0-39774 GCA_037969155.1 Moraxellaceae bacterium | reverse complement strand
TAAGTTGCTAAAACTCTGTGCCTGCCAAACCGGCTGCAAGTCCTTATCCACCAATCGCGCACGAACACCCTCTAAAAAATCTGGATGCCGAATTTTCCAACTGGCCAACTCTTGCTCTAAAGCAAACACCTCTTGCCAAGGACGCACTTTTTTGCCCCATTGCCACAGTAGCCAAGTTAAGGCAGCCGTCGAAGGGGAGCCACTGGTCAGATTGTCACCCGCTTGTCGCAGCCAATCACTACGCGCTTCAGTCAGTGCCGTGATGGCCTGATAATCGCGCATAAAATCATCACCACGGCAGACGCTATGAATCACATCCAAAGAGTCTTGTAATGGCCCTGACGATAAAGGGCGATGTAACGCGTTCAGCGTGTCATCAATTGCCCGAAAAATCCCAGCCGGATAATCACTCCACACAATCGACAAGACACTATCGAGTACGACCTCGCGTGAGCTGCCGGCAATATGTGTTGCCCAACCGATGGTATAGCCACCTGATGGACTCATGATCGAACCCGTTAAACCCAAAAATAAACCAATCGCCCCACGTTCAGCCAAAAAGCGACTACCGCCAACATCTGGAAACAATCCAATATTGATCTCAGGCATAGCCAAGCGAGAGGTCGGGGTCACCAAGCGAAACGGCGCGGCCATAAACAGCCCCATACCACCGCCCATGATATAGCCCTCACCCCATACCACAATGGGTTTAGCATATTGGTGCAGTAGTAAATCTAGACGATATTCTGCCGCAAAAAACTGATCCGCTTGCTCAGCTTGGTTTGCTACCACCATCTCGCGTAGCTTGCGCACGTCACCACCCGCGCAAAACGCCTTTGGGGTCGTGCTATCTAACCAAACGGCCTTGGTTTCTGGATCGTGCCTGAGTTGGTCAAATACCTCAAACAGTGCGACTGCTAGCGACTCATCCAGCGCGTGTAAAGATTTCGGGCGGTTAAGTCGAACAATCACCCAACCATTACGGGCACGTTCGACCTGTACATCAAGATGAGCAGTCAGTTGTAAGGATGTTGTTTGCATCAAAATTCCCTATGCAGATTAAGATTCATTGAGTTGCCACTGAATCGGTGTTTTCGCATGTTGCTGTAGATATTGATTGGTTTTCGAAAAAACACGACAGCCAAAAAAACCACCTCGATTCGCAGCCAAAGGAGAAGGATGTGCTGCTTTTAGCACCAAATGCCGTTCAGTATCAATGCGCAAACCTTTCTTTTGTGCATAAGCACCCCACAAAATGAACACAGTATGTTCAGTTTGTTCATTTAGCACATCGATCACTGCATCGGTGAATTTTTCCCAGCCTTGTCCTTGGTGGGACGTGGGCTGGCCAGCCGCAACCGTCAGTACACTGTTCAGCAATAACACCCCCTGTTTTGCCCAGTAGGTCAGGTCACCATGTGCTGATGGCTTTATACCAAGATCCGTGGATAACTCATGAAAAACATTCCGCAATGAGGGGGGAATTGGCAGACTGCGTTGTACTGAAAATGCTAAGCCGTTGGCTTGGCGTGGGCCATGATAAGGATCTTGTCCTAAAATCACGACTTTCACGTGTGCTAATGGGGTGAGTTCAAATGCATTAAAAATCATGGAGCCAACCGGATAAATCACCTCATCCGCTTGCTGTTTTTGTTTTAAAAAATCACGCAACTTCTGAAAGGAGTCACCGACCAAGTGATCAGCCAACGCCTGCTTCCAGCTGGCTTGTAAGCGTACACGAGCTAACAACTGTTCACGATCAAGCATCAAATCAGCATCAGACATCATGCACCCTATGCGTTATCTTCTGAGAATCAGTAGCATATCACGCCAAGTCGTGCGCTGCTGCTCCACCCCTATTAGGCCAAAATTGGCTGAACGACTTCTGATCCAACTTAATCCATAGGATATATCTGATGCAGATCGCCGACACGGTAAAATACAGCGTTTTTTTAGTCTCACTGAGCCTGTCAACGCTTGGATTAGCCAGCACAACAGCAAATTTAGCAGTTAGCCAACCCACTCCACCCACAGAGGCCATGACACTACCCAGCTCTGGTACGAATATGCAGCAAGTAGCGTCTGTTTTTGGCCAGCCTGCCGAAAAATTACCCAGCATCGGCAAGCCGCCTATTACAACTTGGCGTTATGCTGACTTCAATGTGTACTTTGAAAATCAGCGTGTGCTGCACAGTGTTCGTTTTGTGCCATACGTTCGCCCCATGCAACTCATTGTGGAATAGTGAGGCTGTTCGGATGCTTGGCCACAAAAAACATGATCTGTCCTTCTTGCCAAACCTGCACCTCTGAAAAATACTGTTGCAGGATAAGTCTAAGGCTTTCTGGACAGTCACCGATGTTATTAAACAGCCCCACACTCAACCAATGTCGGCTCACAAACTGACTGAGCTTGGACATGTTTTGATGCAATCCCACCACACTTGAGCCAAATAACACGCCATTTGGCACTAAATACTGTGCCAGCTTGCCAAAGACCTGCCCGCGCGTTTGCAAATCACCGTCAAGTGCGTGCCAAACATAATTCATGCCGATGGACTGTTGTTTCGGCAGCGCTGGCCAATCGGTCGTCATTAAGTCGCATAATACAGGTATCGGACTATAACGAGACAGTCGATAATAAGCGTGTTGGAGCACCTTAGGATTACAGTCTAGGATATGTAGTAACACCCAATGGCTTGGAAAAGCAGCTTGTCTAAGCAAGTATCCGGTACCGACGCCAATTTCTAAATGCCGCCTAGAAGCATAGATACGATACAAATCAACTAATTGAGATGTTCGGCAGCGCCAGATCAGCATTGTTGAGAATTTTAAGATCAAAAAATCATACAGTTCAAGAATACAGTCGCTATAACCTCTGGTACTTCTAGGTAGATTCAACATCAAGCTTATCCTCTACAGCTAATATAAACATGACATTGTATCGCGACTCAATAAGCGCAAACTTTACTACAGACAAAGCGATTTTCAAAGTTACATTTTATGCGTCCAATAGCTGTGCAAAAAAAAGCCCTGATATTCATCAAGGCTTTTTCTGGTCGCTCAATTAAGCCGGTTCGGTTTGATCCTGCATGACCTCCAAGACCAATCCCGCGTCACCGACACGGACACGCACCACACCACCATTATCGGCGAGTTCGCCAAACAGGATTTTTTCAGCCAGTGGTTTTTTCAGCTCGTCTTGAATCAAGCGTTGTAACGGCCGTGCACCCATCATGCGGTCATAGCCACGTTCCGCCAGCCACAGCCGTGCATCAGCATCGACCTCTAGCACGACTTTTTTGTCATCTAGTTGTGCTTGTAGCTCCGTCAAGAATTTATCCACCACAGAATCCACGATACTGGTCGGTAGCGGCTTGAACTGAATCACTGCATCCAGACGATTACGGAATTCAGGTGAAAACGCCCGCTTCATGGCTTCGCCGTTGTCAGTCGCATGGTCTTGTAAGGTAAAACCAATACTGGAGCGGCTGATACTCTCCGCACCAATATTAGTCGTCATCACCACGACCACATGTCTGAAATCAGCCTTACGGCCGTTATTGTCAGTCAATGTGCCATGATCCATCACTTGTAGCATCAAGTTAAAGACGTCTGGATGGGCTTTTTCGATCTCATCCAGCAGTAACACACAGTGTGGATGCTTGCTCACTGAATCAGTCAACAGCCCACCTTGATCGTAGCCAACATAACCCGGCGGCGCACCAATCAGACGCGACACGGTATGCCGCTCCATGTATTCCGACATATCAAACCGGATCAACTCTACGCCCAGCACTTTCGCCAGTTGCTTGGTAACTTCAGTTTTACCCACACCAGTTGGACCGGCGAACATAAATGAGCCAATCGGCTTCTCTGGTGCTTTCAAACCTGCACGGGATAGCTTAATCGCAGCTGATAGCGCTTCAATGGCTTCGTCCTGCCCAAACACTACCCGCTTCAGATCACGCTCAAGATTGGCCAATACTGACTTATCATCACGCGACACCGACTTCGGTGGAATACGTGCGATTTTGGCGACAATCGCCTCGATCTCATCCACATCAATGACTTTTGGCTGATCTGTCTGTGGCTGCAAGCGCTGATATGCCCCTGCTTCATCAACCACATCAATCGCTTTATCTGGTAAGAAGCGCTCTTGGATGTGCTTGGACGACAACTCGGCGGCGGCTGACAGTGCAGCATCAGAATAAGTCACATGGTGAAATTCTTCAAAACGCGAGCGTAAACCACGCAAAATCGCAATCGTATCGGCCACACTTGGCTCAGCCACATCGATTTTTTGGAAACGGCGCGATAAGGCATGGTCTTTTTCAAACACCTGACGATGCTCTTGATAGGTCGTTGAACCAATACAGCGTAGACTGCCATTCGCGAGGGCAGGTTTAATCAGATTGGACACATCCATGGTACTGCCCATGCTTGAACCCGCACCGACAATCATATGGATTTCATCAATAAACAGAATCGCATCAGGCAATTTTTTAAGCTCGCTGAGCAATTGCTTAATTCGCTTCTCAAAGTCACCGCGATACTTGGTTCCAGCAACCAATGAGCCAATATCCAGATTATAAATCACTGCGTCTGCCAGTGGTGCAGGCGCTTTACCATTGACGATTAGCCACGCCAAACCCTCAGCAATCGAGGTTTTACCGACCCCTGGCTCACCGACCAATAGCGGGTTGTTTTTGCGTCGGCGACACAGAATCTGTGCAGCACGCTCAATTTCTTTTTCGCGACCAATCAGCGGATCAGTCCGACCATCTTTAGCCTGCTCATTCAAGTTAACAGTATAAGCACCCAATGGATTACTACGCTGGCTAGAACCAGACTCTTCATCTGCCTCTGCCTCGCCCATCGCACCCTCTTGGCCGCCCTCTTCGTCTTTACGGGTGCCATGCGACAGGTACTGTGTCAGATCGAGTCGATTGATTTGCTGTTTTTTGAGCAAATAAACTGCAAAACTGTCGCGCTCAGAATACATAGCAACCAGCACGTCTGCACCTTCGACAGGGCGATTGCCACCACCAGATGACTGCACATGAAAAATTGCACGCTGCAAGATTCGATCAAAGCTATCGGTTGGGTGTGGCGCTTGCTCGTTTGATTCGCTTAAGCGCGGTGTGTGCTTATCGATGTAATCGTTCAGCTCGCGGCGCAGACTTGGAATGTCTGCTCCACAAGCGCGTAGAGCGTTGACGGCGGAGTCGTTTTCAAGCAGCGAAAGCAAGAGATGCTCGACCGTCAAAAACTCATGACGCTTCTGACGCGCCATGGTGACCGCTAGACGCAGGGATACTTCCAAATGACGACTGAGCATGTTTAACCTCTATTGCGGTTGCGGTTCAATCTGGCAAAGTAGCGGATGGCCTTGTGAGCGTGCATAGTGATTAACTTGCTGCGCTTTGGTCTCGGCAATATCACGTGGATATACGCCGGCCACACCTTTACCACGATAGTGTACTGTTAGCATTACCTCTGTAGCGCGGTCAAGGTCAAGTGTAAAGTATTGCTGTAACACCTCTATAACAAACTCCATTGGCGTGTAATCATCGTTAAATAAAATGACGATGTACAGCGGTGGACGCTCCACTTCTGGTGGCGCAGTGAGTACGTCATGCTCAGCCTGTTGATCGGCATCCTGATCCGCAGCATGCATACGCGGATAATGCCAGTCTTGCTGACCACTTTCGGCCACACGAGTCGATGGGTATTGACGGTCGTCTTGCAATTTTTTCGCCCTACAACTGGATAAAGAGGATTAAAAATCAGAACACATGACAGATGTGTATCACAAACTTACATCGAACCACAAACTGGATATTTGGCTCCAGCCATGGCTGTCATCATCAATAGCAGCGATGATCTACTGACTCTGTTCAGCCGGTACAGGGGGTAAATCCGCCAAAGTTGCAGGCACTTCAGTGCTGCTGGAACCCCGCTCCCACGCATAACGTTGCGTCGTATTTTGACCACTACCACGCAGTTTAATTTCGACATATTTTGGGGTAAAGCCCACTGGCATAGTCCAACGCCCCGCTAAACGCTGAAAGCTATTAAACTTAAATTGATCTTGCATCAACGGCACTTCAACAATCGTTTCACCATCGATCAAATGCATCTGCACACGCCCGCTGACTTCACGTCGATTTTGGCGCAGTTGCATCAAATCAAACTCATACTCAAAAGCGCGTTCTGGTAATGGTTTGATATTGATACTGCGAACACTTAAATCAACCCCACCATGCCCAATCAATAAATCCTGATAGCTAGATAGACGAGCTTCGGACAATTGGCGCAGATCAGCTTCAATTCGTGCCTGATCTTGCACACTTTTGGCACTTTCCAATGCCAAATCACGCTCTTGCACCGTGGTTTCGAGTGTTCGATTCAAAATATCAATGGTGGATTTTTGCTCAGCAACCGTGTCTTTTAAATCATTCACATCACGCACACTTGCACCGACTACCGTCATGCCCTGTTGATGCCCGACACCATAGCTCAATAATGCTGCACCACCCGCCACTAAAATGGCCATCAGTGCCAGAATAAACGGGTGGGATAATTCGGCTGTGGTTTTTGCTGTACTCATGAATGGTTATTCCAAAATCATCACGTTTTATTCAGTGGTGCAAGCATACGCCGTCACCTCCAGCGTATGTATGCCAAAATCAAGCTAAGGTAACATGGGGACCACATCGAGACCTGCGGTTTCATCGAGACCAAACATTAAATTCATATTTTGTACGGCTTGCCCTGCTGCGCCTTTAACCAGATTATCTTGTACCACGAGCACGACTAAAGTCTTGCCCTGATTAGGCCGATACAGTGCAATCCGTAATTGATTCGAGCCACGTACACTACGGGTTTCGGGCAAACTCCCTGCGGGCATCACATCGACAAATGGCTCATCGGCATAATACTGCTCAAATAAGACTTGAAGATCTGTCGCCTGTCCAACTTCGGTAAGCTGAATATACATCGTGGTAAACATGCCGCGAATCATGGGCACTAAATGCGGTACAAACAACATCTCAGCAAACTGTACAGTTGGCGCAATCGCTTGTAAGCCTTGTACGATCTCTGGATGATGCCGGTGACCTTTGACTGCATAGGCTTTAAAGCTATCTGCCGCCTCAGAAAACAATAAACTGGTTTCGGCCTTACGACCTGCACCAGAGACACCCGATTTTGCATCAATAATCAAGCTATTCGGCTCAATCAACGTCGGAGTTGCCTTGAGTAGTGGTAACAGACCGAGTTGTACCGTCGTCGGATAGCAACCTGGGTTGCCAATAATCCGTGCCGCTTTGATCTGCTCACGATTCACTTCTGGCAAGCCATAGACCGACTCTGCTAATAAATCAGCACAAGCATGCGGCATGCCATACCACTGCTCAAATACAGCAGTATCTTGTAGACGAAAGTCCGCCGCTAAATCAATCACCTTAATACCCTGATCGGTGAGTTCACGTGCTTGTTTCATCGCAACGCCGTGCGGTGTCGCAAAAAACACCACATCACAACCGGCCAGCGCCTCTGGTGTGCTATCGCTAAAACACAGATCGGTCACTCCACGTAAACTTGGAAACATCGCATCGACTCGTGTACCAGCCTCAGTGCGAGAAGTGAGAACACTCACCTTGACCTGAGGATGTCGTGCTAACAAACGCATGAGTTCGACACCGGTATAGCCTGTTCCACCGACAATGCCCGCTGAGATCATCACCTATTCCCCAAATTCAGCCAGATTAAGACAAGGCCGCTAGTATGACAGGAACAGATGACAGACAAAACTGCCGAATGCCATAGACTCAGTGGCTTATTTGCTCTTAAATACAAGCAAGGAACAATCCTCACAATAAATCTAAGGAGCGCGTGGATGCCTTCGCCTTTTTTTGCAGCAACCAAAGCCTACTCAGCCCAAACGATGCTGCTGAGTATTGCGTTGGCTGCCTCGGGCTTATTACTGACAGGCTGTGGCGGTAATAACCCGACCACACGCATCAACTCGGACGATATCGTATCGAATCCGAGCACTCTCACCTTTAAACTTACACTACAAAGTCCAGTACGCCTGACCAATGTAGAAGCTCGTGTCATTGACGCTGTGACCAATCGTGTTTTACACCAACAGCTCATCAGCAATGACCATCAATTGGTGATCGATATCAAACGTGCTGACATCCCATCCAAACGACTGATCTATGTTGAATTTCGTCCCGCTTCGCTTGGGCAAAGTCGCTACTATGATCCGATCTTAGATAGCGGTAACGCACCATTTAATATGCCATTACGTGCTTTGTTTCAAAGTAGCACTGGCAGCACACAAACAATTGTGATTGATCCATATAGTGAAATTGCCTTTCAACGCGCCCAAATTCGCTCAGGCTGGCTGGCCAATCGCACGGATTTATCACAGTTGGGCATGATAAATGCCACGGCACTAACTGCTGCAAACTCAGAAGTAAAATCCGTATTCAGTGTGAATACTACAACACGTAGTACACTTTTGCGTGAAGGCTTAAACAGTCGTGATGATCTAAGAAAGCTCACCGTCGAAAGCAACCAGTCCAACGCACTCGACTATTTTAGATTTTCACTGGGGCATATCCAGCACTACGTCCGCCAACACGGCAATAACAATGCCCCTTACCTTGCATTTAGCCAAAAAGCGGCTATTGATATGCTGGATGGTGACTTAGATGGCATCACGTTGCATGGATTTGGTGATCAAGCGGATATCTTCATTAAAGATCCGCTCGTGCAACCGATTGTGAATACCGATCCTGAGCGCAATCAACACCCTCTGCTCGCCGTTGATCAACTGCCCTCGCGTAGCAGCTATAACTTGGCAGTCGGCGAAGCGGTAAAACAATTTTTTAATCCGCTGTTTGTTAACGGCTCAGCTGAGTTTATGCTGATTAACGTTTATGATTACTTGAACATGACGGTTGGTGCGGTACCGAGTGCCCCTAAATTATTTGGCTTGCATAGTCCTGGTGCAGGTAACTACACGCGTGCTTTTGGACTGGCAACCAATCAAACGGTCAAAAACTACCTGAATGCCGATGACACCGGATTGGTCAACGACATTGAGCAACTCGCGGGCACTTACCAAAACCCACAAGGCTGTCGACTCGAAATCCGCCCCAATGGTCGGGTTATTTTGTCGCAAGGGACGCAGCGCTTTGAGGCCGATATTGATCGTAACTTTAATGATTCAGTCAGTCGCAGCAGCGTAAATAGTCAGGATTATCTGATTAATATCACCACACCAAGTGACAGCACGCCGAGCTTTTTGCAGATTCGTACCGATGGTGCGGTTATTTTATCGGCACAAAATGGTCGATCTTTGTTGGATTTGCCGGATCAACTGAGCCAAGTTGATTTAACCTGCGACTTTTAATCATCGATCTGAAAGGATCGTCAGTATGTCCACCACACTGGCCAGCGAAATTTTTTAAGCAGGTTTCGCTGTGCTTGATTGGTTGGACAAACCCGTGCGACTTCCGCCCAGAATTGGGCTGAGTGATTCATGTGACGGGTGTGACACAGTTCATGTAGTAGCACATAATCGATGGTGGCCTGATCTAATAAGGCTAGTCCGGCATTTAAACTGATACTGCCCTGCTGATTACAACTGCCCCAGCGGGTTTTTGCATGTCTTACGCCGCAACGGTGGTAGCTAAAGTTATGTTGTAGCGCCAGTTCTTCTAGTCGTTGAGCAAGCTCTACTTTACTTTTGGCCAAGACCCACGCAGTCAAGTGCGCCGCTGGTTGCTTGGCTGGTAATATTAGTAAATTTTTTGACTGATCTATACTAATTTTTTCGATCTCTTTATGGATGACGAGGATATATTCTTTATTTAAGATCTTAGTGCTTAGGCTATTTTTTTGCATTAAAAAATCATCTGGTGTGGATTGAATCTCGCTAGGCTGCTCAACAAGGTCAGTAAAATGTTGCCGCAGCCATGCCTGACTGCACTGAATAAACTGCTCGATGTCGCGTGCTTTAGCCGATGGAGGCACGGTTAAAAACACCTGACCCTGTACAATTCGTAGCTTTAAACGCTTAGCACGTGGATGAACGCGCCGAATAATCGGAGGAATAGCGGGCATACTGTTAGCGCAGCCATAACACGAACAAACGCGAGGTTATACCAGCAGCCATCCGGTTAGATAACCGCCTGTACACGATCTGATCAAACTTCGGCATAAACGGTGTTAACACCAGCCACACCTGCAACCAGTGCAACATCGGCAGGGCGACGGGCGAATAAGCCGTTACACACCACACCCGCGATATTATTTAACATCGCCTCTAGCTCAATAGGGTTCATGATATTCAGATTATGCACGTCCAAAATCACGTTGCCATTATCAGTCATAAAGCCTTGCCGATAAACCGGATCACCACCCAACACCACCAACTGCCGTGCCACCGCTGAGCGCGCCATCGGAATGACCTCAACTGGCAATGGAAATGCCCGCCCCAACTGCCCAACCCATTTTGATTCATCGACCATGCAGACGAATTTTTTGGCAATCGAAGCAACGATTTTTTCACGGGTCAATGCCCCGCCACCGCCTTTAATCATGTGTAAGTGGCGGTCTATTTCATCCGCACCATCCACATAAGCATCCAGACTGCCGACATGGTTCATTTCGACCACTTCAATGCCGAGTTTTTTGAGGCGATCCGTCGTGGCTTGTGAGCTAGATACCGCTGCTTCTAACTGAAGCTGTGGCAACAGATCAATCAAAAAATTCACGGTACTGCCCGTGCCAACCCCCAATACGCCGCCTTTGGGCAGATGTGCTAAAGCTGCTTCAGCCGCAGCACGCTTGCGGGCATCTTGGGTTGCGATTTGTGCGGTCAGTTGCTGTGTCATGAAAAATTCCTGTACTGCAAAAAAATTGGTTTAGCGTCTGCAAGGGCTTGGATGCTGGCCTGATGTTTGTGTAAAGGCTTGAATCAGGACAAGCACTGCCATACTCTTGCCAGTCTAATCGGTTTAATTTGGAATTGGCATGTTGTCTCAGTGGGTTCGGCACATTTTACAAGCAACTGTTTACGATGTTGCCATCGAAACGCCACTGGATGCCGCGCCTAAGCTATCGCGTCGCTTGAATAACCACATTCGACTAAAACGTGAGGACATGCAACCCGTATTTTCCTTTAAGTTACGCGGCGCATACAATCGCATCAGCCAGCTCAGCAAAGCACAACAAGCTAAAGGCGTGATTTGTGCCTCAGCCGGTAATCATGCACAAGGCGTCGCACTATCCGGTAAAACGCTTGGCCTGCACACCATCATCGTGATGCCACGAACCACACCCGATATTAAAGTCGATGCGGTGCGGCAGCTAGGGGGTCAAGTGGTGCTAGAGGGCGACAGCTTCGATCAGGCCAACCACTACGCCTTGAACCGCGCCCAGCAAGAAGGCTTGGTCTATATCCCGCCGTACGATGATGAGCTGGTGATCGCGGGGCAAGGGACGATTGCGATGGAGCTGCTACGCCAGTGGCGGCATGTCGATTATGTGTTTGTGGCAGTCGGTGGCGGCGGGCTGATTGCAGGCGTTGCGGCCTATCTGGGTGAAGTCGCCCCACATGTCAAAATCATCGCGGTAGAATCAGCCGAATCCGCTTGCTTAAAGCTCGCACTGACCACCGGCCAGCGTGCGATTTTGCCGCAAGTCGGTTTATTCGCTGATGGTGTCGCAGTGGCACAGATTGGTAAATTACCATTTGAGGTGATTCAACTGACCAAGTCCGATCACTCCGGTCCAATCGTCGAGCCTGATGTGATCACCTGTAGTACGGATGAAATCTGTGCCGCAATTAAAGACGTGTATGACGAAACTCGCAGTATCGTCGAGCCAGCGGGCGCATTGGCGATTGCTGGCATGAAAAAATTTGTCGAGCAAACGGGTATGAGCAATCAAAATATGGTCGGTATTGTTTGCGGTGCCAATATGAATTTTGATCGCCTGCGCTATATTGCGGAGCGGACTGAACTTGGTGAACGCCGAGAGGCGATTTTTGCAATCAGTATTCCTGAGCAGGTCGGCGCGTTTTTGAATTTTTGTCGCACGCTACAAGGGCGTGGCATTACCGAGTTTAACTATCGCTACAATCGCTCAGATGCGGCACATGTGTTTGTTGGGATTACTCTTAAAGATGGCCTTGCCGAACGAGAAGCCATCTACGCACATCTGCAACAACAAGGTTATACCGTCGATGATCTTTCCGATGACGAAATTGCCAAGCTGCATATTCGGCACCTGATCGGTGGCCATGCAGGTCTCAGCGATGAACGACTGTTTCGGTTTGAATTTCCCGAGCGCCCAAGTGCCCTACTCAACTTTCTAGAGAAGCTTGGCCAAGATTTTAATATTTCACTGTTTCACTATCGCAATCATGGCGCAGCAGAAGGTCGGGTGTTGGTCGGCTTACAGCAGGGACAACACGACAATCATACTTTGTTGGCAATTTTGGATGCGATTGGCTATCGCTATAGTGAAGTGACCGATAGTATTGGTTATCAGCTGTTTTTACGTTAATCATTAAAAACAGATGCTTAGGCTATTTTTAGGACTGATTACAGGAAAATCTGCATGACTGCGCCGCCAACAACAGCTCTGACACAAATTGATTGTTTGTACAGCGCAGTACAGATTCAGCAACGTGTCGCCGAAATAGCAACTCAAATCGACACTGACTATCAACGTCACGGCGGTAATTTGGTGCTGGTTGGCTTATTACGGGGTGCAGTCATGCTACTCGCCGATCTCTCTCGAGCGCTGCACACGGCTCACTCACTGGATTTCATGTCAGTGGCGAGCTATGGCAATCAACACCACAGCTCAGGCCAGTTGCGCCTGCTCAAAGACCTCGATGACTCGATTGCTGGTCGGCACGTGCTGATCGTTGAGGACATTATTGATACGGGGCACACCTTGCAGCAGGTACTGGCGTTGCTGGCCGAGCGGCAACCTGCCTCGTTGCAGGTCTGTACCCTACTCGATAAGCCATCACGTCGTCAGACAGCGATAGAGGTGCGTTATGTTGGCTTTCAGATCGAAGATGTCTTTGTGATTGGATACGGCATGGACGATGCACAGCAATATCGACAGTTGCCTTATGTCGGGGTTAAACGCTCAAATGCTCATTTGGACTAGGCTGAAGCAGTTGGGCGTGTACATGCTCCGCAAAACCTGCACCTGCCTCAGCGTATAGGTTAAAGGTCGAGTCGATACCCTGCTGTCGCAACTCTTGCTCTTGATCAGCATGTGACACAATCGCACTGACTTGCCCAATAAAGCCACTGGCCTGTAACTGCTCTAAGCTGAGTAAATTTTGTTCATGCATCGGCATCGCCAGCAATACAGTATTAATGCCACAGTGATTAATCCGATGCCAAAACGCGCGATCCGTCGCATCAGCACGCACCACCTGCCGCTTGGCCTGCTGGTGCTGTAAGAAGCGCTCTGGTACCACCTCCACACCAATCACCGTGTGCCCGAGTGACACCAGCTCATCATACGCGCCCGCCCCGATGCGCCCCATACCGAGAATCAGCACCTGCGCCTGCCCCACATCGAGCCATTGTTCCTCGGGCACGCGAGAGGATCGCTCAAAGCGTCGAAACCACGGTTCAAAGCGCAGATATAGCGTATTGGCACGATCTTGCAGGGGTGACGACACTAAAAAACTCAGCGCCAAGGCCAATGCCAGCACCGCCAACCAATCTGCTGTTAATAACTGTTGTTGGGCAGCCAACGCCGCGAGAATCAAACCAAACTCACTATAATTAGCCAACGCCATGGTACTCATCACCGCAGTTCGCGCACGCAGTCGACTCAGTGTCATCAGTACAAAATACAACAACAGCTTTAGCGGCAATAACAACAACAGCAGCAGCGCAACCCACAGCGTCTGTAGGCTAAGCTCCGCCATTAAACCGATATTCAGAAAAAAACCAATCAACAGTAAATCTTTAATCGACAACAGCGATTTAGCCAGCTCACTGGCCTTGGGATGACTGGCAATCAGCATACCAATCACTAACGCACCCAAATCGCCTTTGATTCCCGCAAACTCAAACGCCTGATAACCAATCATCAACGCGGTAAAAACCCCAAAGAGCGGCAAAATTTCACCATGTCGCGACCGATCTAGCAGCTGTAACAACATCGGGCGCAGCAACAGTAAGCTCAGCGCCAGCGGCAACGCCCACAGATTCGGCACACGCCCCGTACTAAACGCGAGATACGCGACCGCAAACACATCCTGCATCACCAAAATACCGATGGCCGTCGCGCCATACAGACTATTGAGCTGACCTTGGCTTTCTAGGGCTTTGACCGCGAAAACCGTACTGGAAAAACTCAAGGCAAAACCGAGCAATAAAGCCAACGACCAATCTAAGCCCGCCAGAAATGGCAGCTGTAATAAGGCAAGACACTTTAACCCAGCAGCAAACACCACACTCGACAACACAATATGCGCAGAACTGGTCGCCCAAACCTGTGGTTTAATCAACTGATGTAGATGTAATTTTAGACCAATGGTAAACAACAGCAGCGTCACGCCCAGATCGGCAATCGACTGTAGCTCTTCAGTCGAACTAAAGCCGAGTAAATTTAAGGCAAAACCTGCCGCCAAGAATCCCAACAACGGCGGCAAGCCGATTTGCAACACACCAAATCCGCAAATAAATGCTGCTGCTAAGTAATACCATGCCATAACTCAAGATCCGATTTTAGCTGCGGGTTAGGCGCTCAAGCCTAGCAGCAACGATACCTAAAACAGCAGCTAAAATCACAACTCAAGCAAAAAAATTAGACTCGCTCAATCGCGAAGCCGAGAGCCTCTACCTCAGCCTGCTTCGCATAAGGTGCAAGCAGCGCACGACGACGCAGATGCGGCGGCAAGTAAGTCTCGGCCACCCGTTGTAGATCGGCCAGCGTCACAGCCAAAATCGCTTGGCGTAAGGCTTGCCGCCGTGCAGGTGTCCGACCATGCAACATCGCATGCGCCGAGACAATCGCTTCGCCCGCTGGTGAACCGGGCTTATCCATACTGGCCATTAAACCTAAAATCGCTTCTTCAAGCTGATACGCCTGTTGCGGCTGTGTCAGCAACCAGTCAATACTGGCCTGAAAATCTGCAAAAGTTTCAGCTAAACGTGGATCGCGATAGCTGTGGAAGCGAAAGGCGCAGGCATTGCCATCATAGCCCGCCCCGCCGCCATACGCGCCGCCCTGCTCACGCAGTGCACGATGCAAAAAGCCATTACGCAAGTACGGCCCTAACACCATCAATGCCGCACTATCGGCATGATCAAGTGGCACTGCCGGATATGCCGCTGCACAAAACTGGACATTCGACTGAATCAACCATGCCAAATCAGCTTCAGCCATCGGCACACTTGGAGCAACCTGTGGCGAGTTAACCGGGGTCGGTTGCTCAGCATGCTGCCATGTCGCGGTCAGTTGGGTGGTCAACTCAGCTAAACGTGCAGGCTCAGCCACCAACAAAAACTCTTTCGGCAACGCCAAAACCTGTTGATGTAGTGCTTGCAAGTCAGCCACCAAAGCCGCCAATGCCGTACGATCTTGTTCAATCTTGCTCAACTGTTCACGTAACCACAGCAGCGCGGGTAACCCTGTGTTTTGGTACTCATGTGCCGACAGCGCACTCAACCCCCGCGCTGAGGTTTGCATCGCATATGCATGTCCTGATGACGCAATTCGCGACTGCCAACGGGATTGACGCTGCTGTAATAGCTCTAAAATCCGATCAGCCTCATCCAAACGTAATTGCTCAAATGCCATCCGCAACAACGCCATAGCCGATTGATCGGTATCCGTTGCGGTCGGATGATCGACCAAAGCCTTGGTCGACAGCACCAACCACGCACTGATTTTTTCGGGATCCGATACGTGGCTACGCAAACTCGCGCCCAGACTAATACCACCCGTTTGCGCCGTTTGATGCTGTTGTAACTCAAGATAATCTAACGCACCCGCACCCAGCTCACCGACCAAACCACTATAAATCGAAAACAGCGGCGTATTCAGCAGTATCGCAGGCACGGCGATCAGCACTTGCTGGTAATACAAGCCATTGGTTCCCGCACCATAGCAATACAATGGCACTGCCTGCTGATCAATCTGTATGCTTTGGGTCACACCGCGTACCACACGCAGCTCGGCCGGTACATCGACCAAGCCGACTTTTGGCAAAATAGAAAGATCGTCTTCTTGCGCTTGTCGTGCCAATAAATCAGCCGCTTGCTGCTTAAGCTCTTCACGCTGCTCGGTGGTTAAATCGACCCCGATCAGCTCTAAACGCGCCTGCTCCGCCACACGGTCACGCTCGGTTTTGTCCGCGTCTGGCGTCAGCGTCAAGCGCACACGGTGTGGATTATCCAGCACATGTGTCCGCAGGAGATTCGGCAACCACATCGGATCTTGTAATTGCTCGCGCAAGTCCGCCAGCAACGGCTCAATCTGCCACACGCTAAGCGGATCACCATCATGAATCGCCGCACCCAAACCACTTAAAATCAACTGCAACCCATACGGCATACCATCGCCAGTGATTTCACGTTGATTCAGCTCAATCTGATGCAAGACCGCCTCGACATGTGCCGCATCAAATGGCTGAGCTGCGGCCTGCTCAAGCACTGCCAGCACACCCGCTTCGAACGCATCGGCATGCTCAGGCTCACTGCCTTGAATCCCACACAGGAAGGTCATCTCGTAGTTACTGTCATCGACGCCCAGCAGCGGCGACGGTGACTGACCTAAACCGCAGGTTTCCACATAATGACGCAGCGGTGACGATGAATCCTCTAACAGCACGCCTTCCAACAAACGCAGCGCCATTCTGGTGGCCGCATCAGTCACAGGACTCAGCAGCCATGCCAGAACGATATGGGTTTTGGCGGTCAAATCGACTTCATCGACCGCATACACATCGGTGACTTGAATCGGGGCGCTCAAGCGTCGCTCTGGTACCGAGTGCCGCCGTTCACCTACCTCAAACTGCGACAGCGCCTGTTGCTCAAACTGTTCCTGTAATTCATACGCCGATAGATTGCCATAGGTCATCAGCACGGCATTACTCGGATGATAATGCGAGGCGTGAAAATCTAATAAATCCTGATGCACCACATCTGGAATACAAGCAGGATCACCGCCAGAATTATAATGATAGGTGGTTTCTGGGTATAAATAATGTGCAAGGCGATGGTATAGCTGATCGGTCGGCGCACTCATCGCCCCTTTCATCTCATTGAACACAATGCCTTTAAAAGAAGGCTGCTCGTTTTCTAGCTCTATGCGAATGCCTTCTTGCGCAAAATCCAAGGCATGCAGGCGTGGAAAGAATGCCGCATCCAAATATACCGAGAGTAAATTAAAAAAATCGGTGCGGTTTTGGCTAGCAAAGGGATAAGCCGTCCAATCCGCTGCGGTAAACGCATTCATAAACGTATTCAGCGAACGCCGAATCATCGAAAAGAACGGATCGCGCACGGGAAAGCGCGCCGAACCACACAGCGCGGTATGCTCTAAAATATGCGCGACACCGCGTGAATCCATGGGCTGAGTACGAAATGCCACCAAAAACACGTTTTCGTCATTATCGGTAGACAAATGGTAATGCACTGCACCAGTCAGTCGATGCCGAAACTCATACAATTCAGCAGATAACGCTGCAATCGGCTCACGCCGGATCAGCTCAAAGGCCGGATGAGTTGGGGTGGAGCTCAGCGCAGTATTCATTCAGTCTTCCATCGGTGTGATTAGTACATCTCCTGCACCATAAGGGCAGCAGCGACCAAAAACAAGCGGATCAAGACACGAACAAATGACTCACTGAGCATCCGATGCGGCGATTTACGCTGACATCTGCGATTGTAAGTAATTTGGCAAGCCGATTTTTTCGATCAAACCGAGCTGCTGCTCTAGCCACAAGGTGTGGTCTTCTTCGGTGTCTTTCAGTTGCGCCAGTAACATATCACGGCTGACAAAGTCCGCTTGCTGCTCACACAGCGCAATGCCTTTGGCCAAACGCGCCCGCACCGCATATTCCAGTGCCAAATCAATCTTTAGCGCATCAACCACATCTTGACCGATCTGCACGTCATCCGAGCGCATATTAGGTTTTGCACCCAAAAACAACAGGCGCTTTAAAATGGCATCCGCATGACTTGCCTCTTCCTGCATTTCATGGTCAATCCGCGTGTAGAGACGTGGCAAACCCCAGTCTTCGTACATGCGTGAATGCACAAAATACTGATCACGTGCCGCTAACTCACCCGCCAACAACATGTTCAAATAATCAATGACCGCTGCATCGCCTTTCATGACTCACTTCCTCAGTAGCATGTGCTAATTCTTCAAGTGGTTATTATCGGCACAAAATCCAGTGAAGCCAAACAATAAATTGTATAAGTTTTTGATTTTACACAATCAATAACAATAAACACTCTCATTTTCTTTAGCGATCTTTCCAAGAAAACAGCATAACCACCCCAAAAACACCTGCTAATCGAAAATGCCACCACTTGTCCGACAACTGAGCATGACAACTTAAAGCACGCTCTGATATGATTGTTTTTTAATCTAAAAACCGTGTAACTGTCGCAGTTGTGCATTCGGCAAACACCGTATAACCGTGGCGCAATCGCGGTAAAAAACCAACCACCTAAAGCAAAAAATGCATTGGATATAACAAGATGAGCGTATCAACCCGATTACCAAAACATGAAATAGATCAGTGTGTCCGCTTTGATGATGCTACTGACCTGGCAGCACTGGGCGTAAGCACGGAAGCACATGACTGGCGTCTCCCAGCGAACTTGCCAGCAAAACCCAAAGGATTGGCACTAGGGTTCTACCAAACATCCACTGAATGGGTCGAACAGGAGTTTGCGATCTTGCACTATCAACCCGACTGGCGCGTTTGGATCGTGCCGATCCTTGCGTTTAGTTTGATGCTCAGTTGTCTAAGCTTGGTCAGTCTACGCCTACCAATCGCCAACAGTGTGCTGCTGGGTTTAGCGGTGATCATGCTCCTGATATTGGCCTATACGGCTCAGATGCTGCGACAACAACGACTCACGGTAGATCAGCACGGGGTTGCATACGCCGCCATCACTGCACGTCACATCGGCTGGAACGACTTGATCGGCATCGCCAGTGAACGCTGCTTTGCTGGAAGAACATTGATCGTGATGAGCCGACATGGCGTCGATCACAGCATTCGGATTGCCTATCTACCCGCGCAGCAGGCCAACCAATTAACTCGATTGCTGCGTACCCAACTGGCGCGGCGTGCTCAGACTTAACTCAGCCAAATAACGCCCGAACCATTCTGCCGTGCGTAAATCACCCGCAGGTGGGGTCAGCTCGACGGGTGCATTATCCGATTGGGTCATTAACCCTAAAAACCCTGCCATCCGATTCAAGTCATCGTGACCCATTCCGGTAGGCATCAGTGGTAAGCCGGCCCACAGCATGCCATGCTGCATGGCAAATAGACAAAACTGCTGGAGTACCGCCAGCTTATCGCCACTTAGCCCACCAGAATTGGCAAAGCCCGCAGCCAATTTGCCCTGCCACTGACGTGACTTCCAGCGTTTGGAAGTCGCATCCATGAATACTTTCATGTCGGCACTGACGCTGCCCATATAAGTCGGCGAGCCAAAGACAATCACGTCCGACGCATCTAACGCCATCCAATCGACATGACGAATCGACATGACCTGTACCTCGACATTCGGCACGCCACACGCACCCAGTGCAATGGTCTCTGCCACCCGTGCGGTATGCCCATAGGCACTATGATATACAACACTTAATCGCTTGCTCAATCGCTCTGATCCTATAGTCAGTTGTGTATTCAAAACGTATCACCCTGATTGGTGCGCTAAAAAGGTCACGGTGGCCATGCGGCCCGTCACGCCATCGCGCCGATACGAATAAAATTGCTCAGGTCGACTGACCGTGCAGTGATCACCACCAAACACCTGAGTAATGCCCAAATCGCGCAGACGTAGCCGTGCCAACTGGTACAGATCAGCGCAATATTGGCCGTTTGGCTGCAACACAAACGCTGCTGCCGCGTCGAGCGAATCGCGTATCAATCGCGCACGCACCTCAGCACCGACCTCGAAGGCCGTTGCACCAATCGCTGCACCCAACCATGCCTGTGTCGGCTTGATCCGAGTGTTGGCCTGCATATGTGCCACCGTGGCCTCGATGATGCCATCGGCTAAACCGCGCCAACCCGCGTGCAAACAGGCGACTGCTTGCCCAGCCGCATCAGTCAGCATGATCGGCAGACAATCTGCGGTCATGATCACCAATCCAACACCCTGCTGACTCGTCAGCAACGCATCAGCATCCAGCGTATCAGATTGAATCGATTGGTCGACCGTCACCACAGTGGTGCTATGGGTTTGATTCAGCCAAACCAAGCGTTCAATCCCGTAGGGTTGCAGCGCAGCCAACAGTTGTAAGCGCTTGGCCTGCACATCGCGCTTATTATCGCCGACATGCAGTGCCACATTAAAGCTGTCGAAAGCTGAACAACCCTGCCCGCCGCGACTGGTCTGCAACACAACAGCGCCGCCGATCTGCTGTGGTGGCTGTACCAACAGACAATCTAATGGGGCAGCATTAGCGAGCAATGCCATGTCCACTGCCCTGTAGATGCGTCTGTTGCTCATGACGCAGCGCCTCGACTAACGCCTGAAAATCGGCCGGCCAAGCGGCCTCAAACAACAGTTGCTCACCCGTGCGCGGATGCACCAAACCCAACTGGCGGGCGTGCAAGGCTTGACGATTAAACCCTTTCAGGGTCTCGACCAGCTCAGGCGTTGCCCCGCGTGGCAGTTTTAGCCGACCGCCATACACTGAGTCACCGACCAACGGCCAGTTCAAATGCGCCATGTGTACCCGAATCTGATGCGTGCGACCAGTTTCCAGTTGTACCTTGAGCAAGGTATGACTGCCAAAACGCTCAGACACGCGATAGTGGGTGACTGATGCACGGCCACCCGCTTGCACACACATGCGCAAGCGATCCACGGAATGTCGCCGAATCGGCGCATCAATTGTGCCACCAGCGACCACATGCCCCACCACCACCGCGTCATATACCCGATACACTGACTTATCGGCCAGTTGTTGTGATAAATGATGCTGTGCCGCGAGATTACGGGCGATCACCAGCAAGCCGCTGGTGTCTTTATCAATCCGATGCACAATCCCCGCTCGTGGCAACTCTGCCAGACGTGGATCATGGTGCAGCAGGCCGTTGACCAGTGTGCCCGTCCAATTGCCCGCACCTGGATGCACCACCAGTCCGACTGGCTTATTGATCACGATAATATCGTCATCTTCGTGCAAAATATCCAAGTCCATCGCTTCTGGCAGACTATGTGTTTCGGTCGCCAGTACCGCATTCAGGCGCAATACCTCACCACCATTACAGCGGGTTTTGGCTTTGACGGTTTTACCATCTAAGGTGAGCTGCCCATCGGCCAGCCAGTGTTTCAACCGCTCACGCGAGTATTCAGAAAACACTGTCGCAGCGATCTGATCGACGCGCAGACCGGCATACACTGGATCAATTTCGATCTGCTGCTGAATTTCGGTGGCAGCGGTCGATGACGTATCGGCAGGATCGACCGACTGATTAGGGGAAACTTCGGCTGAGACATCATCAAAATCCTGATCTTCGATGACAGAATCAGGAAAAACATCGTTTGGTGGTTGGCTTTGTGTATGAGTCATTTGGCGTAACGGATCAAAAGTGCTTAAATAGCCCGCATTGTAGCCCATAGTAGACTGGGTCTTGAGGAGTATTTATGTCGCGGTCGAGTTCAATCACACTGCCACTGTCAATTGTAGTATCGATTTCGCTGCTAACGGCAGGCTGTGCGGTGTTTAAACGCGGCGATAAAGCAGACGCTGGGCCTGCCTATAGCGAGCAGATTTATTATGAACGCGCCCAAAAAAGCCTGCAACGCAACCAGTTTGATAACGCCTCGTCCGCCCTCGAAGCCTTAGATACTTATTACCCAACTGGCGCATACACCGAACAGGCACAGCTTGATCTGATGTATACCCGCTTTCAGCAAAGCGACTACACCGGTGCTGCTAGTGTCGCAGAGCGTTTTATTCGCCTGTACCCCAGTAACGCACAACTGGACTATGCGTACTATCTGCGTGGCGTGGCCAACATGGAAATTGGCTTTGATAGCCTGTTGCGCTACACCAGCTTACAACAAGCGCATCGCGACATCGGCTTCCTGCGGATTGCTTACGATAACTTTAACGAACTGCTGCAAAAGTATCCGAACAGCCGCTATCGCTATGATGCCACGCAACGCCTACAGCATATCAACCAACAGTTTGCTGAGCATGAAATCAATGTCGCTCGCTACAACGTCAAGCGTGGTGCATGGGTCGGTGCGATTCAGCGCGCACGCTGGGTGCTAGAGTACTATCCGCAAACCCCACAAATCCCCGAAGCCATCGCCACCTTGGGCTATAGCTATCGCGCACTGGGCATGACCGAACAAGCCAACCAGTACCGTGACCTGCTCAAACTCAACTATCCGGATTTAGTCAAAAACGAGCGCATTGATCTCAAAGCCGCACAACACCAACCGTCACTGCTCAATCGACTGACTCTCGGTATTGCCGGTGGACGTCATCATGCAAGCCTCAGCGCCGCCGACGATAGCGACACAGTGACTCAAACCATCAACCAACGCGCCAGTGCCATGCCAGCGCCCCCACAAACCGTCACCAGCACTGCCGAAGGGGTTCGCATGCTGCCCAGTGTGCAACTGGGACTGCCCGCCGACACTAATACCAACAACATCACAGACCCACAACCCGCCGATCAATCAGAGTAATCGACTGTTGCAGGCTTAAGCTTTGCTTAAGCCTTTTCTGATCTCATCGCGCCTGCACAGGTCAGGAGCGTAACATGCGCATTTTATTGGTTGAAGATGATGCATTAGTGGCCAAAGCCACCCGAATTGGACTAGAACAAGCAGGATTTGTGGTCGATCATGTGACCTTGTGCCGACAGGTGGCCAGTTTTTTGGCCAGCTATCAGTACAATGTCATGCTGCTGGATTTAGGCCTACCGGATGGCAGCGGACTTGAATTATTACAACAACTACGCCACCAAAAAAATCAGCTCCCCGTCATTATTCTCACGGCACGCGATCAGGTGCAAGACCGGATCATCGGGCTACAAGCCGGTGCAGATGATTTTGTCACCAAACCCTATGACTTGTATGAGGTACTGGCCAGAATCGATGCAGTCAGTCGACGACTGCTCGGACGCGCCGATCAAATGCTGTATCATGGTACGCTGACACTGAATCTCACCACACAAATACTGATCCAAGATGGCCAAGCGGTCAGCTTAACAGCACGAGAATTTCAGTTACTGCATTTTTTACTCGACCGTCGAGGCCAAGTCCTCACCCGTCAACACATCGAATCCGCGCTATATACTGATCATGACGATGTCAGCAGCAACAGTGTCGAGGTACATGTGCATCATCTGCGCAAGAAGCTCGGCAAAGCCCTCATTCGTACTGTGCATGCCATAGGCTATACCATTGATCGACTCAGCAACCCAGACACCCGCTCAGCAGGCATCCGCTAAGATGCCCTACTCACTCAGCCGGCGCCTACTATGGCTGCTGGTGCTGGCGACGTTATTGGTTTGGACGCTCAGCTCTATCAGTATCTACCTGACGGTCAAGGACGAAACACAGGAGATTTTTGACCAAGCCTTGGTCGAAACTGCACATGCGCTGCTGGTGATCAGTGAAGATCATCACACACCGATTGAGCCAGCACTGGCACAAAGCCAAGCCAATACCGCAGAAAGCACCGAACGGATTGTATTTCAGATTTGGCGGCGGGATGGTCAGCTGATTTATCACTCCACCCATTTCAGCACGCAACCGATGCTGCCCATTCAACCACAACAGCCAGCCTTTGACTGGATCATGCTGCAAGGTGAGCGATTTCGCAGCTACCAAGTTTGGGATGCAGCACAGAACATTCAGGTGCAAATCGCTGAGCGTGATGATATTCGCCAACAAATTTTTGATGAGTCGGCCGACCACTTATTGACCATTGGTTTGATTTTTCTACCGCTACTGGCGGGTTTGATTTTTGTATTGATTCGCATCAGTTTGCAACCCTTGCAACAGCTGACCGATAGCATCAGCACACAATCGATTGCGCGTTTGCAAGGGATTACACCACAGCAGACCCCACTTGAAATCAAACCGATCGTTGATGCACTGAATCAGCTACTCAGTCAAATCGCCAGCTCGCTCGACCGTGAACGACGCTTTACCGCCAATGCGGCGCATGAACTGCGCACACCATTGGCCGCCATTCGACTGCATGCCCAAGTGCTACAAGGGGCACGTAATCCCGCTGAGGCGGCTGAAGCGGCGCTCGATATTCAACATGGGGTTGACCGCTGCACTCGCCTGATGGAACAGCTATTGGTCTTGGCACGGCTAGAACCACAGCAACAACAACCTGAAAAACAACATTTTGATCTGGCTATTTCAATCACACAAATCGCCGCCCAGCATGCCTATACATTAGAAAAACAACAGATTCGCTTATGGCTAGACACCCCCGAGACGCTGTTACAGGGTCACTCGGAACAGTTGGATATTCTGTTGCGTAATCTATTAGACAATGCCATTCGCTATAGTGGCGAAGGTAAAGACATTTGGATCAGTTGTGGTCTTCATCGTGATGGCCAAGCCTATCTGGTGGTCGAAGATCAAGGCGTGGGCATCCCCGCTTCGCAGCGGGCGCATATCTTTGATCGTTTTTATCGGTTGGCCGATGCAGCATCTACGGGCAGTGGCCTTGGTCTGTCCATCGTGCAACAAATCGCCGAACAGCATCAGGCCAAGATTCAAATCGAGCAAGGGCGCGATGCGCGAGGTCTGCGAGTCACAGTGACGTTTTAAGCCTTAAGACTTTATTAAGTTTTGAGCAGTAGCATGCCGGCTTTACTCAAGCCGTGGCGTAGACTCCTCATGTGGCATACCGTTCTCACCTTGAGCAACCAGCTTAGAAGCTCTTCCGCGCGGCTGTGTGCTTTGATTGCATTTTGGATCACCATCAGTTGCAATCTGCCTTTTTTTCAAAAAATCATCGCCCTCAATCCCGAGGCATCAGGCTTGTTTGTCGTGACCACCGCGATTCTACTTTGGGCGTATTTAAATCTATTTTTACAACTGATTTGCTGGAGCGTGCTCACCAAGCCATTGTTATGGGTCATGCTATTTGTGAGCACCTCGACTGCTTATTGTATTTATACCTTTGGTGTGGGGATTGATGTCGGTCAAGTGCAAAACCTGATGGAGACCGACTTTAAAGAATCCACGAGTTTATTGACGCTGGGTACGGTCATTTTTTATAGCGTGGTGTTTTTTCCAGTCGCCTATCTGATCTGGTCGGCACCTCGCGACACGCGTGCCGTGTGGCGTAAACTACGGGATAAATTACTGGCGATGCTGATCAGCGTACTGGCGATTGGGGCGGCGGCGGGACTATATTATGCTGACTATGCGGCAACGTTTCGGGAGAATCGGGAGTTACGTGACTATGTGACCCCGCATAATTTTATCGCAGGCTTGCAAAAATACTATAAACAACAGCAGCCAATGACGGCTGTGCCATTTCAACCCTACGGCACAGATGCCCAGCGGATCAATCTCAAGGCAACACAACAGCCCAAATTACTGGTGTTTGTACTGGGTGAAACTGCCCGCGCCGAGAGCTTTTCGTTAGGTGGCTATACCCGCAATACCAATCCTAAACTGAGCCAGCAAAACATTACCTATTTTGATCAGGTCAGCTCCTGTGGTACTGCCACTGCGACCTCGCTGCCCTGTATATTTTCGGGTTTACAGCGTACAGATTATGACTCAACCATCGCCAAAAACCGCGAAGGATTGCTTGATATTGTGCAGCGTGCTGGTTACAAGGTCACTTGGATTGACAATCAGTCTGGCTGTAAAGGGGTGTGTGATCGAGTTGAACAAGCGCCGCTACTCGAAGCGGTAAAGCCTAAATGGTGCACTGATCGAGACTATTGTTTGGATGGGATTCTGGTCGATACCTTACAGGATTTTTTACAGCAACAACCGCTACAAGATCGGGTGATTGTGATGCATCAAATCGGCAGCCATGGCCCAAGCTACTACCAGCGTTACCCACGCGATAGCGCGCCGTTTATGCCCGACTGCGCGACCAATGCCATCCAAACCTGTGAGCCTCAGGCACTGATCAATAGCTACGACAACAGTATTGCGTATACAGATCAGGTATTAAGCAGCCTGATTGACCAATTGGCTCAAGATACTCGTTATCAAAGCAGCCTGCTATATGTGTCAGATCATGGCGAATCGACTGGAGAAAGCGGCTTGTACCTACATGGTGCACCCTATGTATTCGCCCCCAGCCAACAAACCCATGTGCCGATGCTGGCATGGTTTTCACCCACATTTCAGGCGGAGCATCCCGTCCAAGTCCGCTGTGTGCAACAACAGCAACATGCTGCACTATCACACGACAATATATTTCATAGCATTTTGGGTTTGCTCGAGATTCAGACCGCCCTCAAAAATCCAGAACTCGACCTCAGCCACTGTGCAGCCACAAACGGCAGCCCTGCGCGATGAATGAGGTCAACCGCAACGCGTGGCCACATGCAAGTTTTTGGCAACTACAGGCACTTGGACTGTTCAGTAGCGCGCTATTCATGCTGCTGCTGTTTCGCTACTGGCCGCTTGATGCGTGGGTGATCGCGCCCTACGCCTCAGCAGATGGCTTTGTACTGCGTGAAGCGTGGATCACCACACAATGGGCACATGTCTGGCTAAAAGATCTGTTGCTACTGCTCAGTGTGGGATTACTGGTCATGTTTGGTTTAAGCTACTGGCGGGCGCGATGGCACGATTGGCGACAGCCTTGCGGTTTTTTATTGCTGGCGATCTTATTGAGTAGTGGCGCAGTCGGGCTGCTGAAGTCATTTTCGCCGCATGCCTGCCCTTGGGATATACAGGCGTATGGCGGCCAAGATGTGTATATGCCGTTATTTTCAACGTGGCAGCAAACCAAGCTGGGCAAATGCTTTCCGGCGGGCCATGCAACCACAGGCTTTAGCTTAATGGCGATCTATCTACTCACGCGCCGTGCGGGTTTTCGCTATGCTTACGGGTATTGGTGGGCGGCGTTTGTGTTGGGATTTGGCTTTGGCTGGGTACAGATGATGCGCGGGGCACACTTTTTATCACATACCTTATGGTCAGCATGGTGGGTCTGGTTGGTTGAGTTGCTGGTGTTTGCGGTGTGGCTGGGTTTATGTCAGGCTCAGCCGTTGCGAGTGCCGCCGCAGATGTTTCGATTAGGACGCTAGATGCTGTTAATATCCCACCCCTCAAACAGCTCACCCGACGGCCATGCACAATGGCACAATGCAGACCGTACCCTGTGAATTGAGAATGGCCTGATGAACCTACCGCATCCACACACCCATCATTTGCATCGTTCGGGCTGGCTACGTGCAGCGGTACTTGGTGCAAATGATGGCATCATCTCCACCTCAAGCTTACTGCTAGGGATTGCTGCCACGGCACCGACTGGTCATCTGCTACTGGTTTCTGGTATTGCGGCGGTGGTTGCAGGCGCGTTATCGATGGCGGCAGGTGAGTATGTATCGGTAGCCACGCAGGCTGATATTGAGCAGGCGGATCTACAACGAGAAAAATACTCCTTACAGCATAATCCTCAATTCGAACAGCAAGAGCTGGCTGATCTGTATCAAGCGCGAGGCTTAACCGTTGAGCTGGCGCAACAAGTCGCTCACCAACTGATGGCACATGATGCACTGGCGGCACATGCACAAGATGAGCTTGGCCTGCATGATCTACAACGTGCCAATCCACTGCTTGCTGCAATTTCATCTGCATTAAGCTTTTTGGTTGGTGGCGTGGTGCCATTGTCGATCATCTGGCTGCTGCCCGCAGAGATTCTGATTGAGGCGATTGGTGGGATCACTATATTGGCGTTGATGCTGTTGGGCTGGCTCTCGGCTTATAGCGGTGGCAGTCGCCCACTGACAGCAATCATGCGTGTCACGTTATTGGGTGGATTGGCGATGCTGGTGACCTATCTGATCGGACACTGGATCGGTGTTGCACTTTAATCGACAATGCCCATCTAAAAAAGTATGCTTTATCCTCAAGACTCGACGGAACAACGCACCATGCAACCACTCATCTGTACTGCGATTTTGGCATTTTTGCTGAGCTGCTCTGGTGTGGCCTATGCGCATAGCCAACACGGCAGTGGCGACAATCACGCTGAACAAGTTGAGCTCAGTATGAAAAAAATGCGCCGCGCCTATCGTCATGCGCTGCGCAGTAACAGTATCGAGCAGATGAAACCTGCCGTCGCGCAATTGATCGAAGTCAGTCAACAAGCATCGATGCTACGGTATGGGATCAACTCAACCGAGCAAACAGACTACCAAAAGGGCATGCAGCAGCTACGCTCAGATCTACAGCGTTTAAACACAGCGCTTGCCGCCAATAACTTAGCGCTGGCACAAAAAATCCTCAACGAACACATCAAGGCCACTCGCCATCAATCACATGAAAAACTAGGCGTTGATGAAGATTAACACAACACATCAGCTCAAAAAAAATCGGCAGAGTTTGCCGATTTTTTATTTAGCATCATCAATCTAAGCGATTAACGCTCAGCAAGCGGCGTAACTGAACGCAACTCAGGACCGGTATATTCGGCACTTGGGCGAATGATCCGGTTATCAGCGCGTTGTTCCATCACATGTGCGGCCCAACCCGTCAAACGGCTCATCACAAAAATCGGCGTGAACAGCTTAGTTGGAATGCCCATGAAGTGATAGGCCGACGCATGAAAAAAGTCTGCATTACAGAACAGTTTCTTTTCGCGCCACATCACCTCTTCACAGCGTACTGATACGGGATACAGCACGGTATCACCGACATCTGCGGCGAGTTTTTCTGACCACAGCTTGATGATGGCGTTGCGCGGATCGTTGTCTTTATAGATCGCATGACCAAAGCCCATGATCTTGTCTTTACGTGCCAGCATCGCCATCATTTCGGCTTCAGCATGCTCTGGGCTGCTGAATTTTTGGATCATATCCATCGCCGCTTCGTTTGCACCACCATGCAGTGGGCCACGCAACGAACCAATCGCCGCCGTGACACAACTGTGCATATCCGACAACGTCGATGCACAAACACGGGCGGTAAAGGTCGATGCATTGAATTCATGCTCTGCATACAGAATCAGTGAGACGTTCATCACTTGCTCATGCAGCGCATTTGGCTTGGCACCGTTCAACAAATGCAGAAAATGTGCGCCAATACTGTCGTCATCGGTATTTTCATCGATGCGCACGCCATCATGGCTAAAGCGATACCAGTAGGTAATGATCGATGGAAAGCTCGCCAGCAGACGATCCGTCACGTCTTGTTGCTCAGCAAATGACAGCTCGGTTTCAAGATTGCCCAGCATGGAGCAGCCGGTACGCATCACATCCATTGGATGCGCTGACGCAGGAATCCGCTCCAGCACTTCTTTTAAAGCGACCGGTAGGCTACGCAAGCCCTTCAGTTTGGCTTTATAGGCAGCCAGTTGCTCAGCGTTCGGCAACTCACCAAAGAAAATCAGATAAGCGACTTCTTCAAACTGGCAATGCTCAGCTAATTCTTGTACGTCATAGCCGCAATAGGTCAAACCTGCGCCAGACTTACCAACCGTCGATAGTGCAGTTTTACCGGCGACTTGACCGCGCAAACCTGCGCCTGAAAGCACTTTTCCTTCTGCCATTTTACCTTACTCCTCTAAAGGTGAACGTTAGCCTTTTTTGGCCTCAAACAACCGATCTAATTGATCTTCGAAGCTTTGATAGTCCAAGAACTGATAGAGCTCTTTGCGGGTTTGCATCAGATCCAGCACGCCAGTCTGAGTGCCTTGCTCACGAATGCCTTTCATCACGTCCAGTGCGGCTTTTTGCATGGCGCGGGTCGGTGACAATGGATACAACACCATCGCAATGCCCTGCTCACCCAACTCTTGTGAGGTGTAATATGGGGTCGTACCAAACTCAGTAATGTTGGCCAAAACAGGCACTTTTACCGCGTCACAGACTTGCTTGTACATGGCCAGATCAGTCATGGCTTCAGCAAAAATCGCATCAGCACCCGCTTCGACATAGGCACAAGCGCGATCAATCACCCCCTGCAAACCTTCGCTTTGTAGCGAATCAGTACGCGCCATCAGCACAAAATCTGCATCGGTCTTGGCATCAACCGCAGCTTTCACCCGATCCACCATCTCTTGAATGCTGACGATTTCTTTATTGGGGCGATGACCACAGCGCTTTTGCGCCACTTGATCTTCGATATGCACAGCCGCTGCACCGGCACGAATCATTTCTTTAACAGTACGCGCAATGTTAAACGCGCCACCCCAGCCGGTATCAATATCGACCAATAGCGGCGTATCGACACGTGCCGTAATACGGCGCACATCGATCAGCACCTCATCCAAACTGGTCATGGCCAAGTCAGGCAAACCATAGGAATAATTGGCAACACCTGCACCAGACAGATAAATCGCGTTATAGCCGACATCACGCGCCATCATGGCCGCGTAGGCATTCACCGTACCGATGATTTGTAGCGGGGACTCTTTGGCAAGCGCGTCACGGAAGCGACGACCCGCAGAAGTTTGTACAGACATAGAGAGAATTCCATCACAACGATGGCCTGAGAGTATACAAAGGACTGCACCCAGATGCACGGTTCTGAATGCTCTTGCTGCACGAAGAATCTGACATAAATGGTCAATTCAGTGGTGATGCGACTGATTTTTCGGGCTGATAACGCAGGGTATGCCGTAAATCCACCTCTACACTGGCGGCCAGACCAGCACGAAGCGATTGAGCTTGCACCGTATCTGCCGACAAATCCAGCAAGGCAATCCGCACCGGCAACCGGCGAATCCGGCTATTTTGCAACGGAGGTAACGCCTGTTTAGGACGCAACTGGGTGATATAACCTTGTAAAGGTTGTTCAGGATAGGCATCGAGCTGAATCTCCACCAGCTGGCCAAGCTGCATTTTTTCTACTTGCGGCTCATCAAACCAAGCCTCCACATATAAACTCTCGGGCGAGGTCAACGCCATTAAACGGGCACCCTGAGTGACTCGCGTATTTAACTGTGCACTCAGACTACTGACAAACCCCGCAATCGGGGCTTCAATCATCGCTTGACTGACCACTGATGGCAGCTCAGCAGCAGTCTGACGCGCGAGTTGTAACTCTTGCTCAAGCTGCGCCCGTCGATTCAACAAGGACTGTTGCTGCCGTTCGGCGGCCTGAATACTGGCATTTAGGCTGCCAATCCGTGCTGCTGTTGCCTCGATTTGCGATTGCAAGGCATCGACGCTCTGTGGAGAGACTAAGCCCGCTTGTAATAATAGCTTTTGACGTTGTTGGGATTGACTCAACTGACTCAAGGCTTGCTGGGCGACCCGCTGCTCATGACGCAAGCCTTCAACCAACATCTGTTGCGCCGATTCGCTTTGTTGATGAATATCAAGTGCTGCGGTTTTGAGTGCGGTCAGCGCGTTTAACTGCGTATCACGACGGACATGCTCATCGGTATCCTCGATCACCGCCAGCAGCATACCTTGTTCGACCTGCTGTTGCTCTTGCACGGTAAGCTGAGTCAGCTCACCTGAAATCGGCGCGATCAACCACACCACGTCGGCTTTAACATAGGCATTATCGGTACGCTGCTGATACTGTGACTGCCATATATAGCCACCCACAGCTCCGAACAACAATAACGCCAACAGCGCCCACCATAATAAACGCCGATGAGGCGGGTGTGCGGGTGAAAGAACCGGCATAGATCACTCCTTGCGAACCACGTCAGACACTGCTACAGTGTACCAGCTAGTACACTATAAGAATAAGCAGATCGTTTTCTGCCGACTGATTGTGTTTTCATATTAACCAAGTTCGTGTTTACTAAGGTAGCCTCGCTATGCGCTCACCCTGTTCGATTGAACCACGCCCACCGCAAACCCGTCGCGGTACGGAACGGCGAGCGGCATTATTGTCCGCCGCCAACCAATTGTTTTTACAAAGAGGCTTCAGTCAGGTCAGTTTAGATGATTTGGTTGCCGAAGTGGGCGGTTCAAAGGCAGCAATTTATCAGTATTTTGGCAGTAAAAAAGGACTTTTGGCCGCGTTGGTCAGCTATCGGTGCGAATTATTTTATGATGAAAATGAGCCGCCCGAACATTTAGGCCAGCAATGTATTCGCGTGTTGCTGCTGCAAACTGCACAATTGATCTATAAAGCCTTTACACGGCCAGACAATATTGCCTTTATGCGTTTGATTATTGAAGCCTCGCAAAACGATCCTGAAATGGCACAACTGGCTTATGATGCCGGCCCACGCCGTGGCTTACAACAAGTCGCGAATCTACTGCAAGAAGCACATGACATGGGTCAGATCGACTGTGCTGAGCCGCATGAATCCGCTATTTTATTTTTAGGCATTCTGAGACATGCGCAATGGCGACTACTGGTCGGCCTACCCGCTTTTGAGGAAGATTTGTATGATGACCGCTTAATTCCAAAGTTGATTGATCGGTTTTTAGCAGCACATCAGTGTACGAATGCGACCGATCAGGCGACAAAGCCAGCGCTCACCGTAAAAGATCGCGATTAATCACATTAAAAATCGCACCGTTGGCTTTGCTGGTTTGCCCCGCTTTGCGTATACTCCAATGTTTTCCGTCATATGATGCTTGGCACACGATTGCCAACCGTTGATCAGGACAGATCTTCCCTCTGGAGGCAACATGGCGCTTAGGCACTTTTTGACGTTAATGGACGTCAGCCCAGACGAACTGAAGCAAATTTTACACCGCGCGATTGAGCTGAAAGCAATGCAGCGGCGCGGCGATATTTATCAGCCGTTTGTCGGCAAAGTCCTCGGCATGGTATTCGAAAAATCCAGTACCCGCACCCGTATCTCTTTTGAAGCGGGCATGAGTCAGTTTGGCGGCAGTGCGATTTTTTTATCGCCACGTGACACTCAGCTGGGTCGTGGCGAGCCGATTGAAGATTCGGCACGAGTCATTTCTCGTATGCTCGATTTGGTCATGATTCGTACCTTTGCACATCAAACCATTGAGCGCTTTGCAAAATACTCACAAGTGCCCGTCATCAATGGCCTAACCGATCAGTTTCATCCCTGCCAACTATTGGCCGATCTGCAAACCTTTATTGAGCAGCGCGGTGATATTGCTGGCAAAACGGTCGCGTGGGTCGGCGATGGCAATAATATGTGCCACTCCTACATCCATGCCGCGCACCAGTTAGGTTTTCAGCTACGTGTGGCCGCGCCGTATGGTTTTGAGCCAGATCCAGATTTGGTCGAAAAATACTCCGATGCCGTCACACTGTGTAAAAACAGCGAAGACGCTGTGGAAGGCGCACACATCGTGGTCACCGATGTCTGGGCGAGTATGGGACAAGAGTCGGAACAATCCACCCGCAAACGCCGCTTTGCACCCTACCAAATCACGCCACGCCTGTTGGATTTGGCCGCTGATGATGTGCTGTTTATGCACTGCCTACCCGCACACCGTGGAGAGGAAGTCTCTGAAGAATTACTCGACGACCCGCGTGCTGTGGTCTGGGAAGAGGCTGAAAACCGTCTACATGCACAAAAAGCCCTGATGGAATTTTTGTTGAATGAACAGCGCAAAGGCTAATCGGTATGCAGCGGCTGGATAAAATCCTACAATCACAAGGCTTTGGTGCTCGCAAATATTGCCAGCAACTGATCAAGAGTGGTCAGGTATCGGTACACGGTGACTGCTGTCGAGATGAGCGGATGCTGTTTGATCCGATGGGTTTGTGCTTTACCCTTGCAGGACAAACATGGCAATACCGCGATAAAGTCTATATTGCGCTGAACAAACCCAGTGGCTACGAATGCTCACATCAACCGATCAAGCATCGGGCGGTGTTTACGCTATTGCCCCCCCCTTTGGTCGAGCGTGGCATCCAGTCTATCGGTCGCTTAGATCAAGATACCACTGGCCTACTGCTTCTGACTGACGATGGGCAGTTTTTGCATGCGCTAACGCATCCACGTCAACATGTGCCCAAACGCTATCATCTCCAGACCGCAGAACCGATTCAGCCCGCACAGATTGCCCAACTCAAAGCCGGTGTGCTGCTACATGGCGACACACAGCCCGTGGCAGCCGATGACTGCGAACAACTCGCTGAACAACAACTGATCATGACCATTCATCAGGGCAAATATCACCAAGTTAAACGCATGCTGGCCGCCGTCGGCAATCATGTGACTGGACTCCAGCGTGAACAGATTGGCGCACTGCGTTTAACTGATTTGGGTCTAGCAGAGGGTACATGGTGTTATCTGACGGCTGAACAGATCACACAAGCGCAGCAGCGATTAGGTGCGGTGAGTGGTGACTCAACAATGCGGCTTGGTTAATGCAGCAGCACGCGCTAATGCGGTAACCGATGCCTCATTAACAAGCTGATCAACACCACCAATACGGCACACCCCCCAATAATCATCCATAACACATCCATCGTCGCCTCCTGCAACATTCCTGAGTGACTCGCACCCATCTGATCAGATGTAACAATTGACGACTAAACTGTCAATCGCCTTTAGACCAAATGAATAGACAATTGCGTGCAAACCCTGCACAACTGAGAACCAATCGATGTTCGGTATACATTACGATTGCAACTGCACGCTACCATTGAGCTTTTTGACATGCCAAATCTCACTCCAGTACCGAGGTCACACGCCCATCGGGCGATGCCACTGCAACAGACCGTAGCTTTCTGGTGGAAACTCGGCTGGATTAGTTTTGGTGGCCCTGCGGCACAGATCGCGTTACTGCATGATGAACTGGTCAGTCGCAAACAATATCTGTCTGAGCATCAATTTTTATACGCCTTAAATTTTTGCATGTTATTGCCCGGCCCTGAGGCACAGCAACTGGCCACCTATACGGGCTATCTATTGCATGGTCGCTGGGGTGGTATCGTGGCAGGCATGCTGTTTATTTTGCCCTCGCTGTTTATTTTAATCGGTTTGGCATGGCTGTATCTGGTGTTTGGACAGACACTGCTCATCACAGGCTTGCTCTATGGTATCAAGCCCGCGATTACCGCGATTGTGCTACAAGCCGCTTGGCGCATTGGCTCACGCACACTGACCACTACGCTGTTGCGCAGTCTGGCAGCACTGGCCTTGCTCGGCAGTCTGCTGCATGTGGCGTTTCCGATTTTAATTGGGCTGGCTGCCTTGACGGGTTGGCTGGCCAATCGCATCGCCCCGCAACAACTCAGCACTCCGCCAAGCCCGCACGCACTGCAACCCGAACAGGCGGCAGCGATACAACGCACGACTGACCTTAAACTCTGGCGTAATTTTGCGGCTGTACTCTTGCTAGGCATTGTCCTGTGGGCAATCCCGATGTTGGGCTTAGTCGCTTGGCTCGGCATCAGCCATCCGTTGATTCAGATGGGGTGGTTTTTTACCACTGCCGCCTTACTGACCTTTGGCGGCGCATATGCGGTATTGCCCTATGTGTATCAAGGCATGGTCACGCAATATCAGTGGCTCAGCCCGCAACAGATGATCGATGGCCTAGCGATGGGTGAAAGCACGCCAGGCCCTTTGATTATGGTGGTGACGTTTGTGGCGTTCGTCGCTGGCTATCAAAACCTGATGCTCGGTGCAGATCAAGCTTTACTGGCAGGACTGGTCGCGGCATTGGTGGTCACGTGGGTCAGTTTTTTACCGTCGTTTGTGTTTGTGCTGGCCGGTGCGCCACTGATTGAACGCACCCAACACCTGCCGAATTGGTCAGCCCCACTGAATGCCATTACAGCGGCTGTGGTCGGCGTGATTGTAAATTTGGCATTATTCTTTGCGCTGCACACACTGTGGCCGAAGTTTGATCACTTAGGCTTTGGCAGTACATTTGATCTGTCGGCATTGTTGCTGATGGCAGTGGCCGCAGCTTTACTGTTTTGGCGTCAGTGGTCCGTGATGCGCGTGCTCATGCTATCTGCACTGCTGGGCTTGCTGCTCTATGGCTTTAGACATTTTCTATAACCACTAAGCCGGCACATCAAGCTCGCAGGCGATTGTAATTTAGCGCAAAGCCTTATACCTTTAGCGTCACATGACGCTCGTCCTGAGTGATGAATCCTAAAAGGTTGATGATGTCTCAATACGCGGTGATTGGATTAGGCAGTTTTGGGGCAACAGCAGCACGCGAGTTACTGCGACTCGGCCACGATGTGATTGGCATTGATAGCAGTGCCAAATATGTCGATCCATTGGCGAATGAACTGACCTATGCAGCGATTGCCGATGCAACCGATGAACAAGCACTACGCGAACTCAACGTCGAGTCCTGTGATGCAGTGCTGGTGGCGATTGGTGAAAATCTGGAGGCCAGTATTTTGTGTGTGTTGCATCTAAAAAATATCGGTATCGGCCAGATCTGGGTCAAGGCCAAATCGAAAGCACACCATATGATTTTATCGCGGCTAGGCGTGTCGCGGATTATTCACCCTGAAGAAGAGATGGGGATTCGGATTGCACAAGCCTTAAACTATCCCATGGTCAGCCAATATATGTCACTCGGTCATCAGCATTTTATTGTCGCAGTTGAGGCCTCACGACAGCTACATGGCGTGTGTTTAGATCATTTGTTGGCAGGGCATGAAAAAATTCGGGTCATGATGGTCAAACGACAACATCAAGTGATCACCGTACTTCAGGCTGAATTTATGCTGGAAATTGGTGATACCATCATTTTAGAAGGGCCTCTGAGCGAATTGAATAAACTTGCCCCAAAAGTCAACTAACACCATGCAGGGGCTGCGGCGTTGAAACTACTGACCATCTCAAAAAAATATACCATTGACCTCAGTCCACCGAGTGTCTTAGCGATTGGTTTTTTACTGCTCATGCTGTTTGGGGCACTCCTGCTTAAGCTGCCGTTTGCGACACAGCACTCGATTACGTGGATTGAAGCCCTATTTACCGCCGCCTCTGCCGTTACGATTACTGGACTGGTCGTGGTCGACACTGGCACAACGTTTAGCATGTTTGGGCAGCTCATCATCACAGCTCTCATTCAAGCGGGTGGTTTGGGTTTTGTGACCTTTGCGGTACTCGCTGCCATGAGTCTGGGCGGTAGACTGGGGATTGGCCAGAAAGCGCTGGCTCAAGAAGCGTTAGGCCAAACCAGCTTATCCAAAGTAGGACAAGTGGCGAAAGCAGTGTTTTTTTATAGCTTTTTCTTTGAGTTTCTTGGCTTTATCTTACTGACACTCACTTGGCAAGCCGAATTTGGCTTACTCAAAGCGGCCTATTACGGCTTTTTTCATACCATTTCTGCCTTTAACAATGCTGGGTTTGCGTTATTTAGCGATAGCATGTCGAGCTATGTTGGACATGGCTGGATAAAACTGATTATTAGCGCACTGTATATTATCGGTGGCATTGGTTTTGTGGTGTTGATGGATATCAGACAACAACAACGCTGGCAAAAACTACAGACCAATACCAAAATCATGCTCAGCGCGACGCTGGTCATCAACCTGATTGCCTTCGTGCTGATTTGGCTATTAGAATCCCATAATCCAGCCACGCTAGCCTCCCTATCGGCTAAAGACCAAGCACTGGCGGCATGGTTTCAGGCGACTGTGCCCCGCTCATCTGGCTTTAATAGCATTCAAACTGGTGAAATGACCGATGCCTCGACCGTACTGACCTTGCTGCTGATGTTTATCGGTGGTGGATCGCTGAGTACCGCAGGTGGCATTAAACTCGGCACCTTTGTGGTGCTATTACTAGCAACGCGGGCATTTTTGCGGCGGCAGGATGAAGTGAGAGTCTTTAATCGCAGCATTGGTCAAAGCCAAGTGACGAAAGCCTTGGCGGTCACATCAGTGACCATGATGATGATTTTTATGGGTATTTTTACGATTAGTGCGATTGAGCATGATGCAGACTTTCTGGATGTGGCATTTGAGGTGGTCTCAGCCGTCTGTACGGTTGGATTGTCCCGTGGTCTCACCGCTGAACTCAGCCCCATCAGCCAGTCTTTATTGATTTTTATGATGTTTGCGGGGCGTTTGGGACCACTGACTTTGGCCTATTTTATCGCAACACCAAACAAGAGTCGCATCCAGTATCCAAGCACACATATTCAGATTGGCTAATGCTCTGCTGCTGACGACAATTGCTGCGTGTGCTGTTGCATCCAATGATTCACACGCTGATGTCGCCACGTGGCAATCTGATTCAATGAACGGCGCATAATCGGTAACTGGTCAGCACCCCGCTCTAGGCTAAACAAGACCGCAGGCAGTGCCAACACCGCAAAACGACCGCTCGGCTTCGGTAGCCCCAAGCCGTCGGCGACATCATCTCCGACCCACAGACGGGTAATACTGGCATTCACCGCTTCTGTCCAGCGTGCCAGACGACTGCCCTCGCCCATCAGTTGCGTTGGCAGATCATGTAAGGCCTGCGCGAGTGGCCGACCGGTGCTGTAGTCAAGTCGCTGGGTCGAGACATAAGCATACAGCCAGCTGAGTGCCTGCTGCTGCGTGGCGGGAATCAAAGCGTGATCCACACCGAGCCAAACGCTGATTTGCCGCCACAGCATATCAATGCCCGCTTGCTCATCGGCACTGAGCGATGCCCCAAAACCGCGATAGCCCAAGGTAATCAACAGTGAAAACTGCAATTGAGTGGCGATCATATCGGATTGATTGAGCGGTAAGCCCCAATAGTTAGCGTCCCAATTGCTTTGCTCCGAAGTGGATTGCTGCTTACTGTTCGAATTATTTTTACTTAGGCTATTTCGGACGTGTGCATGAATCTGCCGCACTTGTACACAGTGCTGCCATGCGATGCCGCCGATCTCTAGCGCATCATCACGGCTGACTGCTTGGATAAACTCATAGGTGCGGTACAGGCGCGGCAAGGCTTGCTTAACCAATGCGCCAGTATGCAACAGCGGCACACTCAGCGCGGGGATGCTGTAGCCTGCCATCAGCGCGACATTGCGCAGTAGCCAGATCTGGAGCAGTGGATAGCGTCGATAAGCGGCCGCACCGCGTCGCACCAGTTCGGGGTCGATATCTGGCAGCAGTTGTTGCATTTGTTGTTGTAGTGCCGCGCCATGTGGATGTAGATCAGGCTGCTTGAGCAGTTGATCGAGGCGTATACCATCGGTGATCAGTTGATCGACCAGCGGGTCGGCTTGCGCGTAGCCGTGTTCGATCTGGCGGATGAGTGCAAGATCTGGGCAGGCTTGTCCATCACGAAACAGCCAACGCCGAATCCGCCGCAGTGCGGTCAGTTCGGTCTGGGCGCTTGGCCAGCAGCTTCGACCATAGGCAAAGGTAAAGTCACTCGGCTGGGTGTGCAGTCGTGCAGGTCGCATCGCAAAAACCATGTTGATCTATCGACGGGATGCAGCATGCGATACTTAGG
>JBBKWW010000009.1:0-7172 GCA_037969155.1 Moraxellaceae bacterium | reverse complement strand
TTGGTACTGGATCGCACCCCGTTTTACGCCGAAAGCGGCGGCCAAATCGGTGACACAGGCACGCTGACCGCCAGCAACGGGATTTTTGAGGTACAAGATACCAAAAAATCCGGCGCGGCAATTGTGCATCAAGGCGTGGTTACAGTCGGCCAGATTCAGCTTGGCCAGCCACTACAAGCACACGTCCAACGTGAATTACGCCAAGCGATCATGCGCAATCACTCCGCCACCCATTTGCTGCATGCGGCACTACGGCAAATCCTCGGTAGCCACGTCAGCCAAAAAGGCTCTTTGGTCACCAGCGATGTGCTGCGCTTTGATTTTGCCCATGATCAAGCCGTCAGCGCCGAGCAAATCCGCCAAGTCGAGCAACGCGTGAATCAAGAAATCTTGGCCAACCTTGCCGTATCAACCGAAGAAATGTCGATGGATGCCGCTAAAACACGCGGTGCAATGGCGCTATTCGGTGAAAAATACGGCGATAGCGTGCGTGTACTGGCGATGGGCAGCAAAGCCGATCATCAAGAGTTTTCGATTGAGCTATGCGGCGGCATCCATGTCCAGCGCACGGGTGATATTGGCTTGTTTAAAATCATCAGTGAAGGCGGCATTGCAGCGGGGATTCGTCGGGTTGAAGCAGTGACTGGACTGACCGCACTACAGTATGTACAACAGGCTGACCAACAACTCAGCCAGATCGCGGGCTTGACGAAAGCCACTCGTGAGCAGACCTTTGAGCGCGTGAATGCCGCATTTGAGCGCAGTCGTGATCTCGAAAAGCAAATCGAACGCCTGAATCAAAAGCTGGCCAGTGCGCAAAGTGCCGAATTGCTCAGCGCGGTACAACAGATCAATGGCGTGTCGGTGCTGATTGCCAGTGTCGAGATGGACAGTAAAAACCTACGTAACCTGATGGATAGCCTCAAATCTCGCTTGAGTGATGCGGTGATCGTGCTGGCCGGAAAAGACGCCGATAAAATAGCACTGATCGCGGCCGTCGGCAGCAGCCATACCGCCAACATCAAAGCTGGAGCCATTATTAGCCATCTGGCCGCACAACTCGGCGGTAAAGGCGGTGGCAAGCCCGATCTGGCACAAGGCGGCGCACCACTGTCCGATGCCTACCCGAGCGTGATGCAAGCCCTATCCGCTTGGATTACTGAGCAACTCTAAGCAACTCAAGCAATATCCTAAACCACCATCAAAACCCGCCTGATCACTGACCATCAGGCGCAGATATGGAACGACTATGGCACTGATTGTCCAAAAATACGGCGGCACCTCGATGGGCTCGCCTGAGCGGATTTTAAACGTCGCACAACGGGTCAAACGCTGGCATGAACATGGCCACCAAGTGGTGGTCGTGGTCTCCGCCATGAGCGGTGAAACCAATCGTTTATTGGCTTTGGCCAAAGCCATTACCGAGACACCTGACCCGCGTGAACTCGACCAAATGATTTCGACCGGTGAACAAGTCACCATCGCCCTACTCGCCATGTCACTAAAATCAATTGGCGTCGATGCCAAGTCGTGTACGGGCGGCCAAGTCGGCATTAAAACCGACACCTCGTACACCAAAGCACGCATTCAATCGATTGATGACGGCAGCATGCGCCGCGATCTCGATACGGGTAAAGTATTGATTGTGGCGGGTTTCCAAGGCGTTGATCCAGAGGGTAACATCACCACACTCGGTCGTGGTGGCTCAGACACCACCGGCGTAGCACTCGCCGCCGCACTAAAAGCCGATGAATGTCAAATTTATACGGATGTCGATGGTGTCTACACCACCGATCCACGGGTCGCCCCGAAAGCCAAAAAACTGCATCGGGTCACTTTTGAAGAAATGCTCGAAATGGCCAGCCTTGGCTCAAAAGTCCTACAAATCCGCTCGGTCGAATTTGCGGGTAAATACCAAGTGCCCTTGCGAGTGCTGTCCAGCTTTGACAATCCAACAGACGGCGCGTTTGACGATCATTTTAAAACCACTGTGGGGACACTGATCACCACTGAAGCAGGAAAAAACATGGAACAACCGATTATCTCCGGCATCGCCTTTAACCGTGATGAAGCCAAACTGATCGTCCGCGGTGTACCTGATCAACCGGGTATTGCCTCACGGATTTTATCGCCGATTGGTAATGCCAATATCGAAGTCGATATGATCGTACAAAACGTCGCAGCCGATGGCACCACCGACTTCACGTTCACCGTGAATCGCAGTGAAATGAAAAAAGCGCTCGGCCTGCTGCAAGAGATTGGCAAAGACATCGGCGCACGCGAAGTGACTGGCGACGATACGATTGTCAAAGTCTCGATTGTTGGGGTTGGAATGCGCTCACATGCGGGTGTCGCCAGCCAGATGTTCACCACGCTGGCCAGTGAAGGCATCAATATTCAGATGATCTCGACGTCAGAAATCAAAATTTCGGTCGTGGTCGATGAAAAGTATCTGGAATTGGCCGTGCGTGCGTTGCATACTAGCTTCGGCCTAGACCGTGTGTCGGGCGAAAGCCGCGCTCAAGCCTAATAAGCCAATCAAGCTTGCACGGCGAATAGATTACCTTTACCGTGCAAGACGGGAAAAATGTGTAGTGGGACTGTTGCAGACGTTGACTTTGCGCCATACTGCCCATTAGGCGACTCGCCAACTATTAAAGGAACAAGGAGAAGATCCATGCTGATTCTAACTCGCCGTGTCGGGGAAACCCTGATGATTGGGGATGAAGTGAGCGTGACTGTGTTGGGCGTTAAAGGCAACCAAGTACGTATTGGTGTAAATGCCCCCAAAGAAGTTGCGGTACACCGTGAAGAGATTTATCAGCGCATTCAGCATGAACGTGCCATGCACGAACACTTGCAACATCTCGAGCAAGATTATCAACCGTCATTTGAAGATGATGGTTTTAATCGTTAATCTTATCGGTACAAACAATTGAGCGGCCATCTGGCCGCTTTGTTTTAACTGTTTTTTATCAAAATACGTGCTGTGATGAAGCAGATTACCGCGTACAGACAAAATTCCTGAGTTTGCCCCTTTTCATCTGGCAAGCTTACTCATACCATAGCGCGATTCTTAAGATATCAGGTTGCCTCGTCCCATGCGTGCTAGTCGCTTTTTATTCGCCACATTGCGCGAAAGCCCTGCTGATGCTGAAGTCATTAGCCATCAATTGATGCTGCGTGCGGGGATGATTCGCAAACTTGCCAGTGGCCTGTACACATGGCTACCGCTTGGTGTACGGGTACTGCACAAAGTCGAAGCAATTGTTCGTGAAGAAATGAACAAAAGTGCGCTCGAAGTCTACATGCCGATTGTTCAACCGATTGAGCTGTGGCAGGAGTCTGGCCGTGAGCAAGGCTATGGCCCCGAGTTACTACGCTTTAAAGATCGGCATGAGCGTCCATTTGTGCTCGGACCCACGCATGAAGAAGTGATTACTGATCTGGCACGCCATGAGCTGAAAAGCTATAAGCAACTGCCGATTAACTTTTATCAAATTCAAACTAAATTTCGTGATGAGATTCGCCCACGCTTTGGTGTCATGCGTTCGCGGGAATTCATCATGAAAGACGCCTACTCCTTTCATGCCACACGCGAATCGCTGGCTGAGACGTATCAGGTGATGTATCACACCTACACGCGCATTTTCACGCGTTTAGGCTTAGACTTCCGTGCCGTGCAAGCCGACACGGGTTCTATCGGTGGGTTTGCCTCACATGAATTTCATGTGTTGGCCAAAAGCGGCGAAGACAATATCGCTTTTTCCAATGCCTCTAGCTACGCCGCGAACGTCGAAATGGCAGAAGCCGTATTGGTTGGTGAGCGTGCCGCACCCCGTCAGCCGCGACAAGTCGTCGATACACCCACACAAAAAACCATCGCAGAAGTCTGCGCCTTGCTGAATATTAATGCCCAGCACACCGTTAAAACCTTAATCGTGCGCGGTACAGCCGATGAACATGGCAAATATGCACTGGTCGCACTGGTGTTGCGTGGTGATCATAGCCTGAACGACATCAAAGCCGAAAAACTGCCTGAAGTCGCCAATCCACTGGTTCTCGCTACGGAACAAGAAGTACTGGCGACGCTCGGGGTCGAAATCGGCTCGATTGGGCCACAGGACTTGAATATTACAGTTTTGGTGGATCGTGCTGCATCAGTGCTCTCTGATTTTGTGGCAGGCGCAAACCAAACCGGCAAACACGTCACTGGCCTCAACTGGCTGCGCGATGCACACATCGGCCAAGTGGTCGATATCCGTAACGTGGTCGAAGGTGATCCGTCCCCCGATGGCCAAGGCACGCTGACCATTAAGCGTGGTATTGAAGTCGGGCATATTTTTCAGCTTGGCCAAAAATACTCACAGGCACTCAGCTGTAAAGTCCTCGGTGAAGATGGCAAGCCGATCACCGTCACCATGGGCTGTTATGGCATCGGTATCACGCGGGTGGTTGCTGCTGCGATTGAGCAAAACTACGACCAGAGTGGCATTATTTGGCCGATGAGCCTCGCGCCGTTTCAGGTGGCAATCGTGCCAATGAACGCGGCCAAATCACCACGCGCCGTGCAAGCTGCTGAAGAGCTGTACGCTGAATTGCAACAATTAGGCTTTGATGTCTTGCTCGATGACCGCAATGAACGGCCAGGTGTTAAATTTGCTGATTTAGAACTGACTGGCATTCCGCATCGGATTGTGGTTGGTGAACGTGGCTTAGACGCGGGTACATTTGAATACCGTGGACGGCGTGACAGCGAAGCGCGTGAGCTGAGCAAAGCCGAATTACTGGCGTTACTGGCAGATAGCCAAACCTAAGCGCACTTGAAATAACAGGAAATTCAGATTATGGCGTTAGATCTTTATGCAATCGGTAATGCACTGGTTGACCGTGAATACAGCGTCGATGAGGCACTGCTGGCCGACTGCAACCTCCGCAAAGGCACCATGCAACTGGCGGATGCGACCCAACAACACGCACTGATGACCACGCTTAACGATTACACTGCACCGACTGGTCAAGTCAGCGGTGGCTCAGCGGCCAATACCGCGTTTGCATTTGCGGCGCTCGGTGGTTCGGCATTTTATGCCTGTCGGGTGGGCAATGACGACGCAGGCGATTTTTATCTGGCTGATCTCAGTAGTGCTGGCGTGCAAACCTCCGCACTGTCGCAAGAGCTGGGGCAAACGGGCACATGCTTGGTCATGGTGACACCCGATGGTGAGCGCACCATGCACACTCATCTGGGCATTACTGCCGATTTGTCACCCGATCAAGTCGATCTGGCACCGCTCAAAGACGCGCAGTATCTGTATATCGAAGGCTATCTGTCGACCAGTGACAGCGCACGGCAAGCCGTTGCAGTGGTGCGTGAACTGGCACGGCAACAAGGCAGCAAAATTGCACTCAGTCTGTCTGATCCCGCGATGGTGCAGTACGCCTACGACGGCCTGCTTGACCTGATCGGTACCGGGGTCGATGTGCTGTTCTGCAATGAGATGGAAGCCTTATTGTTTAGCAAAACCGAGCAACTCGATGATGCACTTAAAGTGTTGCATCAGCATGCGCCGTTGGTGGTAGTCACCTTAGGCGCAAATGGTGCGTTAATCAGCCAAGCCGAAGACGATGGCTGGGCACGTACCCCCGTGGTACCGCATGTGGTCGCAGCAGTGCTCGATACCAATGGCGCGGGCGATAATTTTGCGGGGGGCTTTCTGTTTGGTCTAAGTCAAGCGATGAATCTGACCGATTGTGGTTTTTTGGCCAGTGCGCTCGGGGCGGCAGTGGTTGGGCAATACGGCCCACGGCTACCGCGTCTACGCTATGCTGAAATTCTGGCCAGCACTCAACCGCTTAGCACTGTGTAACTGATTAAGGAAATTGTCCATGGAACTGCTGTGTAGCACGGATCAAGTCGAGGAGCGCGATGCGCGTAGCTTTGATACCCCGCTGGGTGAAGTGATTGTGGCACAGCGCGATGGGCAATTTTTTGCCTATAAGAATAACTGTCCGCACTTGGGCATCTCGCTGGAGTTTCAGGAACAGCAGTTTATGGATATGGATCGGGAGTATTTGCTCTGCTCCAACCATGGGGCGTTGTTTCGGATCGAGGATGGTCAGTGTGTGTTTGGGCCGTGCTTAAATGAACACCTGACCGCTGTGCCGATTCAGGTGCATTCCGATGGCAAGATTTTTTTATTAAATGTGTGAGGACTTAAGGGCTGGATGTAGGGTGTGACGTGCGCACCTCTTTGTTGGCTTATTTTGAGAACAGTGGGGCATAAAATGCTTAAAATCATCGCATCAATCTTTTTTGTGGGTCTTCTCTCATCTCAATCAGCGTGCTCAGAACAACCTATATCTGTTAGGGAGAAAATACACACTAGCTTTCCAGAAAAAATTGACCCGCAATGTAATAACGGCACAGCAAAACTATTTGATGAGTGTGGCGATCAAGTTGCACTATTTAATGCTGCACTTGCACAAGCCAATCAGCAAAGAAAAATTCTGCTCGTTGAAATCGGAGCCGAATGGTGTATCTGGTGTCATGTTTTTGATGCCCATATTAATGGAGACACAGGCAGATTCCGCTATACCTTTGGCACTCCTGATCAACCAGATATGCGCTATACAGATACAATGAGTGAAGGTTCTGATGCAGATACCAGCACTGCTGATGAGCTAAGGACATTCGTTGCAGAAAATTTTATCCTTGTTCGAATTGATGTAAAAGAAACACCCAGAGGATTGGACGTCCTAGCACTCAGTAATGCTATAGATAAGTATCCTCAGGCAGTGCCTTTTGTTTATGTCGTCGACTCAAGAGGGCAGTTTGTAAAAGCATTTAATCATGAGACTGTTGAGACACGGCGTGAAGGCAATGATTGGTATCGAGGCTATGACCGTGTCGGTTTACTTAAGCAACTGACCGAAATGCACGACGCTGCTACTTCAAAATAGTGGGTAGGGTGTGCGCCACGCACCCCAATCCCTCACCGATCTGTATCAAACAACGCCGCGACGAACGACTTGGCAGAAAATGGCCGCAGATCATCAATCTGTTCACCGACCCCAATATATCGAATCGGCACATGACTGCGACTGGCGATATTAAACAGCACGCCGCCTTTGGCCGTGCCATCCAGCTTGGTAATCGTCAAACCAGTCAAACC
>JBBKWW010000008.1:0-3806 GCA_037969155.1 Moraxellaceae bacterium | reverse complement strand
CTAAACTGATGCTCATCGTATAACAGCTTAGTGATGATATTCGCCACGATCATCGGCACAATCCCAAAAATCCAAAAGTGCCCAAACACCGTACCCATCAGCCGCCCCACCGCAGTGACTGGCGCAATATCACCATACCCAATCGTCAGCGCCGTCACAATCGCCCACCACATTCCCTCAGCAAAGCTGCGCTGCTCAATCGCCGCAAACAGCCCCGCCGCCAGCAACACACTGATCGAATAAATTAGCATAATCAGCCAAAACCGATTGGCGATATAACGAACCGAACGCTGTAAGCGCATTGGAATATCTCAACGTTAGTGGTCTGCGGCGTTATATGCCGCAGCCTTGGATTCTTTCAACACTTATAGATGTTTTGGCTCAAGTGCAAACGGCGTGTTTTGAATTTGTTCAAGGTTGGCCTTTACCCAGTTTGGCTTGATTGTCTTGGGCAGGTCATCGCTATGATCAATTTCTGAATCCGGCAAACGCTTGAGCGCTTCAATTTCTGCCAATTGCTCCGCAGTAAGCGGCACGGGTTGCTCACCTTTGCGATAGATTTTTCTGGTAACTGGCATGATACACCTCGCGTTCTTTAGGGTCTGCTTTTCGAGCAGTAATCAGGCGAATCACTTCACGCCCCACACTGTCCTCTGCAACCAAATGACCAATAAAAACCACCACCTCACCGCCCAATAAACCTAACGTTTTCCAACGTTGTTCGCCACCTTCGATTCGATGAAACTCGGTCACACAGTGTTCATCAAAAAACACATAATGGGCTGTTTCAAATGATAGGCCGTGTTTGAGCTTGTTACTATGGTTTTTTTGGTCATCCCACTCAAAAATGACCCACTCATACTCAATCATGATGTCAGCCTTATTGCAGAATCGACCAGAGCTTTAAGCGCCTACTTTTACACTACGCCGCACCGCTGGCACAGGTTCGCCATAATATTGACGATCCGCAAAATAACTCGAACGCACCATCGGCGCAGACCAGATGTTCCTAAAGCCCAACGCCTGACCATGCGCGGTATATCGCTCAAACTCATCCGGATGCACAAAACGCTCGACCGGCGCATGACTCTTAGACGGCTGTAAATACTGCCCAATCGTCACATAATCTACCCCATACGCGCGTAAATCATCCAATAATGCCAAAACTTCGGTTTCAGTTTCACCTAAACCGACCATCAGGCCGCATTTGGTCGGGATATCAGGACACAGCTCTTTAAAACTTTTCAATAAATTTAAAGAGTGCTGATAATCCGAACCCGGCCGCATGGCCTTATATAAACGTGGCACGGTTTCGATATTATGGTTAAACACATCGGGCGGGCATTCGCGCATGATGCGTAGTGCAACGTCCATCCGACCCCGAAAATCTGGTACGAGAATCTCAAGTAAGGTATTCGGGCTGGTCTGGCGGGTCTCGCGGATACAATCGACGAAATGCTGCGCGCCACCATCGAGTAAATCATCGCGATCCACCGAGGTAATCACCGCATATTTTAAGCCCAGCCCTGCAATGGTTTCGGCCATATGGCGTGGCTCATCGGCATCGAGTGCGTTTGGCCGGCCATGCGCCACATCACAAAACGGACAGCGTCGGGTACAAATCGCGCCCATGATCATAAAGGTTGCTGTACCCCCACCAAAACACTCCGGCAGGTTCGGGCAAGCGGCTTCTTCACAGACGGTATGCAGTTTTTGGGCGCGTAGTGTGTCTTTAATGCGTTGCACTTCGGCGGGTGCGGTCATTTTGACCCGAATCCAATCGGGTTTTTTAGGCAGGTCGACGGTCGGAATGATTTTGACCGGAATGCGTGCCATTTTATCCGCACCACGGAGCTTTTCACCCATTACGGGGCGGTGACGGGTCACTGGGGTATCTGTCACTGGGGTGTCGGTCATGAGGTACTCAGTCATAGATGTCACACGATAAATTGATTATAGGGTAGATTGCGGCGATTGGTTAGTCTGACTTCTATCTGTATAGCAGTCGATTGTGGCTGAGCTTTTGCTATACTTGCTTCAGATCGAACCGTGGAAGCATTTAGGCATGACCTCAACATCGGATGACTCAAGTTGGCCTAGTGGTGGCTGGCGTAATGGGCTTCAGCCACAGCAACCCGCACCGCTTGCGAGTTTGCGTGAGCAGATTGATCAGGTTGATCAACAGATTCATCAGCTCTTGAACCATCGCGCCCGTTTGGCGGAGCAGGTCGCTCATGCCAAGCAAGCGACCGAAACCAGTCCGGTGTTTTATCGTCCAGAACGCGAAGCGCAAGTATTGCGGGCGGTGATGGCAAGGAACACAGGCCCACTGGCGGATGAAACCGTGGCACGCTTGTTCCGTGAAATCATGTCGGCGTGTTTAGCACTAGAAGCACCACAAACCATTGCGTTTTTGGGGCCGTTGGGCACGTTTACCCAAGCGGCGGCACTCAAGCATTTTGGTCATTCGGCAGTCAGTGTGCCGCAGGCGACCATTGATGAAGTATTTCGGGAGGTCGAGGCGGGCAGTGCGCATTATGGCGTTGTGCCGGTCGAAAACTCATCCGAAGGGGTGGTCAATCACACACTAGATTGCTTTATTGCCTCGTCATTGCAGGTGATGGGCGAGGTTGAATTACGCATTCATCATAATTTATTGGTGGCTGATACCACTCGCAAAGAGTCCATTACACGGATTTACTCCCATCAGCAGTCCTTGGCACAGTGCCGTAAGTGGCTGGATGCACACTATCCGCAGGCCGAGCGTGTGGCAGTGAGCAGTAATGCCGAAGCGGCGCGGCGGATTAAAACCGAATGGCATTCGGCGGCGATTGCGGGTGAAGCAGCAGCCGAGCAATACGGCCTTGAGATGCTACACCGTAATATTGAGGATAATCCGAGCAATACCACGCGATTTTTGATTATTGGCCGTGACAGTGTCCCTGTCAGTGGTGATGATAAAACCTCGTTGTTGATTGCGGCGCATGATCGTGCTGGTGCATTACTCGAAATTCTACAGCCATTTGCCACACACGGGCTTTCATTGACCAGTATTGAAACCCGCCCTGCGCTGCCAGATAAATGGGCGTATGTGTTTTTTATTGATTTAAAAGGCCATCAGGCTGATCCAGCGGTGGCGGCGGCGTTGGCAGAGATTCGGCCACAGGTGAAAGAGTTACGGGTGTTGGGATCGTATCCTCGCGCGGTGTTGTGATGGTTTTGTGTCATCGCGTGGCAACTGAATCGCCCGCACGGTTGCTATGATCGTTTTGGACATATTTTGGATGTTTTTGAATGAATAATTTGCCGCAGATTCAACCCGCCAATATGGGCATCGCCAAGATTGCACCGTATCAGGCCGGTAAGCCGATTGATGAGTTGAAGCGTGAGTTGGGTTTAACTGATATTGTCAAACTGGCCAGTAATGAAAATCCACTCGGTTGTTCGCCGCAGGCCAGTGCTGCGATGCAGGCCGAGCTTGCGCAGATTGGCCGTTATCCAGATGGTAATGGCTTTGTGTTAAAGGCTGCCATCGCGCAAAAATTCGCGGTTGAGATGAGCCAGATTACGCTGGGTAACGGCTCAAACGATATTCTGGAATTAGTCGCGCGCACATTTATCGCGCCGCATCAGTCGGCGGTATACAGTCAGCATGCGTTTGCGGTGTATCCGCTGGTGGTGCAAGCGGTTGGCGCGACAGGGATTGAAGTGCCCGCACAGGATTTTGGCCATGATCTGGCGGCGATGGCGCAGGCCGTGCGTGAGGATACCGCAGTGGTGTTCCTAGCCAATCCAAATAACCCGAC
>JBBKWW010000007.1:0-5204 GCA_037969155.1 Moraxellaceae bacterium | reverse complement strand
TAAGCCTGCGGCTGGCCTCACTTTTGACAGGCCAAAAGTAAGCAAAAGCCCTTGTGCTTGGAGGACTCGCCATCCATGGCTCAAACAGCTCCAAGCACGACTATCCCTGTACGTTGAATACTCCGGCAGTCTTTAGCTAAAATTTTTTTATCGAAAAAACCGATCAATTTCATCCCAAAAATCAGATTGACAGTTTGCCCTGATTCTCGGTAAGGTCGAACTATGAACATCTCATTTGATACTTGCGCTGTCTTGCGCGCCATTGCTGCGACCCTTCTGCTCCTGCCCTGAGGGGCATTCCTATTTATACCTCGATTTTTTTTGCATCTCCTGCCACATACAGGCAAAATCCGTCCATTGTTTGGATTGTCTCGTAGCCGCCTAACACGCTACGAACTGCTCGGTAGTGCTGCTGATTTTTTTGAATGAACCCGATTTAGCAGCGTGTCCCAGCCCATTTTTAGGAAGCAAGACCATGACTCATAGTAACCCAAGCAGCCAATTGATTATTTTTGATACCACCTTGCGTGATGGGGAACAGAGCCCCGGCGCTGCGATGACCAAAGAGGAAAAAATCCGCGTCGCCCGTCAGCTTGAGCGCTTGGGCGTGGACGTGATCGAAGCCGGTTTTGCCGCAGCGAGTCCTGGCGATTTTGATGCGATTTCCAGTATTTCTCGTCTGATTAAAGACTCGACCATCTGTTCGTTGGCACGTGCCAATGAAAAAGACGTGCGTCGCGCCGGTGAAGCGATCCAACATGCCAATCGTGGTCGGGTGCATACCTTTATTGCGACCAGCCCGATTCACATGCAATACAAGTTGCGCATGAGTGAAGACCAAGTAGTGGAAGCTGCGGTCAAAGCCATCAAATGGGCGCGTGAATATACCGATGATGTTGAGTTTTCGGCCGAAGACGCGATTCGTTCAGAGTTACCGTTTTTGGTGCGGATTTTTGATGAAGTGATTAAAGCCGGTGCCAAAACTATCAATGTGCCGGATACGGTCGGCTATTCGACCCCAAACTTAATCGGTGATTTATTTACCAACTTGATCGCCCAAGTGCCGAATTCGGACAAGGTGATTTGGTCAGCGCATTGCCATAATGATTTGGGCATGGCAGTCGCCAATAGCTTGGCCGCTGTGCAAGCCGGTGCGCGGCAAGTCGAATGTACCATCAATGGCTTGGGTGAGCGGGCAGGTAACGCAGCACTGGAAGAAATCGTGATGGCGACCCGTGTACGGCGTGACATGTTTAACGTGCACACCAATATCCGCACCGAAGAAATCGTGCCGAGTTCGCGCTTGGTATCAGCGATTACCGGCTATGTGGTACAGCCGAACAAGGCAATTGTCGGGGCAAATGCCTTCGCGCATGAGTCTGGCATCCACCAAGACGGCATTTTAAAACATCGTGAAACCTATGAAATCATGCGGGCGCAAGATGTCGGCTGGAAAAATAACAAGCTCAGCTTGGGTAAATTATCTGGCCGTGCCGCATTTCGGGCGCGGTTGGAGGAGTTAGGCATTGGCATCGGCAGCGATGATGAATTGAATGCATTGTTTGTCAAATTTAAAGATTTGGCGGATCGTAAGAGCGAAATCTTTGATGAGGATTTGCATGCGTTGGTCAGTGGTCATCATGGCGCGGAAGTCAATGAACGCTTTGCATTGATCGCTTTAGAAGTGACCAGCAAAACCGGTCAAGAACCCAATGCAACACGGGCGCAGCTCACCATCCAAAAAGATGGCATGGCGCATCCAGTCGAAGGTGTGGGTTCTGGTCCTGTTGATGCGGTGTTTAAAACCATCGAATTGGTGGTGCAATCGGATGCTGTGTTGGAGCTGTATCAGGTCAATTCAGTGACCAGCGGCACTGATAGCCAAGCCGAAGTCGCGGTGCGTCTCAATCAGAACGGCCGCATTGTGACTGGCCAAGGTGCAGACTTTGATGTGATTATTGCCAGTGCCAAAGCCTATTTGGATGCGCTGAATTGGTTGTCCACCGAAGGCAAGGCCAACGCGCAAACCAGCGAGGTCATGTAAGGTGCAGCCACGCACGCGAGCCGTTCTGGCGGCACTGAACATCCCTGTCTGGATGGGACGTGGTGGGTCAGTGCAGCGCGCGCGCGTGTCGCTGTGGCGAGATCAACCGCAAGTAGACCCTGCACCACAATCAGAGTTGTCTAGGCCAGTAATTGTTGCTGAGACCCGTGCGCAGTCTGCGCGGTTTATTCCCAATACATCAGTGCCACCCGCTGTCTCTGATATCTCACCCCCTCACGCGCCACCAAGTTTGTCGGCGCGTGAAGCTTTTATGCCACCGATAGCATTGCATCCGGGATTGGCCGAACACGCCAATGACGTGGTTACTGAGCCCCTGACGGTTGAGCCGGTGGTGACTGAACCGCTCTTGCGTTTTAGTGTACAGGCGCGGTTGATTGGTGCTTGGATCGTACTGGTACCAGAGCAAACCTTACAGGATGCAGCTTGTCAGCGGCTGTGGGACAATATCGGTCAGGCCATGCAGGCCAGTGCGCCTGAAAGCTTTATTTGGCCGTTAGCTGAAGGTGTGCGTTGGCAGCGCATGCAGGGTGTGTCGGCGGCGTTTGCTGGTTTTTTACATCGCTTGGGCAAAACCCAACGGGTCGGCTTGATGGGCGATTTAGCGGATCAGGTCTGTCCTGAGCGGATTGAGCGACTGCCGAGTCTAACCGATCTGCTGGCCAATCCTTCACAAAAGCGCAGCCTGTGGCTGTTGTTGCGGTCTGATGTCATCGGCTGATATTGTCGCGCCAGTCACAAAAAACCTGATGTTTTGCCGCAGTTCTGCGCGAGATTGGCCCAGCGTGGCTGACCTGTTGCGTGCTGATTTTGGTAAGCTAGTTGCATCTGATTGAGTGCTGTTCGGTGATGCGTCATATTCCACCCAATCCCGTTTTTTAAAGGATGTCGGTGGGGGCAATATGCACTGAGAGCCTCTTAACTGAACGATGTTAATCCGTCTTTCTGGCCTTTGGCCTGCCGTGTCTATAGGAAAAAATAGTGATGAAATCGTATGGCTATACCTCTGGCCTTGCCAGCTTATTGTTAATTGCTGGTTGCAGTCAAAATCAACCGGCTGCCGCGTCTGAGCCACCTGCTGTGCAAGCTGCACCCGTCGCGGTGACCTTGCCTTTTGTCGCACTACCGACCGAGTTTGACGCTTGTGTTGCTGAGCTTAAACAGCGCAGTGCGGGTGCGGGTGTCTCAGCCGCAGCGATTCAACAAGGCTTCGCACCGATTCGTCGTTTGGATTCGATTATTCGCTTAGATCGTGCCCAGCCAGAGTTTACTGCGGGTTTTGCGGATTATTATCGTGGGCGGGTCAGTACCGACCGGATTACCCGCGCACAACGTTTGCTGCAAGAGCATGCCGCCACGTTTGCCAAAGTTGAAGCCGAATACGGTGTACCTGCACATTATTTACTGGCGTTTTGGGGCTTGGAAACCAACTTCGGTGGCTATTTTGGCAATACACCGACATTAAGTGCGCTGGCCACGCTGGCTTGTGATGGGCGACGGGCTGAGCTGTTTAGTGGTGAGTTGATTAATGCACTAAAAATTATTGATGCGGGTGAAATGACACCCGAGCGGATGAGTGGTTCGTGGGCAGGTGCGATGGGCAATGTACAGTTTATGCCGACCACATTTTTGACCTACGCAGTCGATGGAGATGCTGACGGCAAGCGTGATCTGTGGGGCAGTGTGCCCGATGCGATGGCTTCGGCGGCGAATTTTCTACGCGGCTTGGGCTGGCAGCGGGGCATGCGTTGGGGGCGTGAGGTGAGTTTGCCAGAGGGGTTTGATTACCGTCAGACTGGCTTACAAACCCAAAAAAATCTGCTCGAATGGGCCGAGTTGGGCGTGACCGCGATGGATCGTACGCCACTGACCGCGGCTGATGTACAGGCGGCCTTGATGGTGCCGACCGGTAGCCAAGGGCCGGCGTTTTTGGTGTATGACAATTTTAATGTGATCATGGGTTGGAATCGCGCTGAGGCGTATGCGTTGTCGGTTGGGTTGTTGGCGGATCGGATTGCCGGTGGTGCTGCGCCGAGTCGTGCGCCGGTTGATTCACCGCGCTTGTATCGCCCGCAGGTAATTCAGATTCAGACCTTTTTAAACGCCAATGGCTTTAACGCGGGAACAGCCGATGGGGTGTTTGGACCCGGCACGCGAGCGGCGATTAGTCGGTTTCAGCATGCCAATGGCTTAGTGGCGGATGGTTTTCCGACCCCTGCGGTGTTGCATTTGTTGGGCGCGGAGTAATGTTGGGGGCGTGAGGGCGTGTGATGCGCTCTCATTTAAGCCTAAGCATGTGCTAAAAATCACAATATTTAAAGAGTAAAATCATGGGTTTCGTGTTTGATACGATTACACAAGAAGATGTTAAAAAATACGACATACTGGCCGACTATCGACTCAGTCGGCCATATCAGTTTTCGGGTGAATGGCTGAATTTAAAAATCAACCCAAAGGCTGAGCAACAGTGGGTCGTGGATCGGGCTGAAGATGTCTATCTGAGATTTGGTGGTTGGGCAAATTTGACGGGCGGAAAAATCAACCATGAGTATTACTTATTTTATTACAAGGGTGCGCGGTGTTACATGGAGTTGGAGAGCGTTTATCAAAAGGATTTTGGAACTGTTTGCGTCAAATCATTTGAGGTGATGAATCGATCAAAAGTTCACATATTGCTACTCGGTGATGTCGCAGATATCTTTAAAGCGGCTTTAAAGCATTATTTGTGTGCAAGCGCACTGTATTCCAGCGTATCTGGTTTATTAGACGTGGTTTTTATGCCGGATTGTATGCGAGGAGTTCAGTCTGACCTTCGTGTATATTGAGTCGGCGCGGCACGTCTGCATGCTACCACTTTCTCTGAATAATCAAAGTAGGGTGCGACGTGCACACCCCAAACTGACCTCAATAATTGGTTAAAATAGCCTAAGCCTTAACGACAATAAAACGTCACCGTCACGTCGTAATCATCATCACGGCCAATTTGTGGGTTTTTCATGCCCGTCAGCACCCCGACCACACCACCGACTTGCTCAATCAAACGCCCCGTTTTTTCATCGACCAGACCGTTATATTTGACCTCATCTTTCACCACGATGGTTTGATTGCGGCCGCAGGTCTTATTCGCGCTGGTCATCGCGCC
>JBBKWW010000006.1:0-53870 GCA_037969155.1 Moraxellaceae bacterium | reverse complement strand
CCGACCCGTGGTACTTTGGAGTTGGGTGCTTTAAAGGTCAACTGACCGCCAAAACGATCTTTGTTGTAGTCGATCACCGCATCTTTCAGATAGGGCACGGACGGCGCGTCGATATAGGCTGGAAAATCTGGATATTCGGTTTTGAGGTCAGTCGGGTTGACTTCGTCTGGCGCACTGTAGGCCATGCAGCATTCAGCACGCGGCGTACCAGCATTTTCAACAAAAATCCGCACGCCGATGCCGTCGATGTTTTGTTTGGCCAAGAGGTCGCGTAGATACTCTTGTGCGGCAGGGGTGATGCTCATGTTGCTGCTCAAAATTTCGGGGGTGTCAGTCATCAAAAAATCTCCTGTCTATGCGGTCTATGATAGCCGATTCAGGCGATTCATAGGATGGGTTTAATGTTGAGTATTTTAGTCGGATTTAAAAGGATCTATTTAAAAAACCTGTACAGCATTGGCTACCGTACAGGGGGTGTTGATCGGTTGAGGGGTAAGGCTTAGTCAAACTTTGACATCGACTCAGCATCATCAAGCTCAAACCAAGCGGTTTGCTTCAGGGTTTGCCGTGTGCCACGCCGTTCACGCTGGCGGGCGATGTCCACATCATCCTTTTCGTGCACCCCACTTTTGTGTAGCAGTGGGCTGAGTGCCAGTAGATTACGAGCTTGCAGTTTGTTTCGCGGTTTGAGGCGCATTTGGGTTCTCCATTAGCCTTTGATACATAAAACTTGGCGCAGGGTATGCACCACGTCCACCAGATCGGCTTGGTGCGCCATGACCTGATCAATGTCTTTGTATGCGGCGGGTAATTCATCTAGCACGCCGCTGTCTTTACGGCATTCGATGCCTTGGGTTTGTACGTTGAGGTCATCGACGCTAAACAGCCGTTTGGCCTTGCTGCGACTCATGCGACGACCTGCACCATGTGAGCAAGAGCAAAACGATTCAGGATTGCCTTTGCCGCGTACGATGTAGGATTTTGCCCCCATGCTGCCTGGGATGATGCCGAGTTCACCGCTATAGGCACTGATCGCACCTTTGCGGGTGATATACACATTTTCACCGAAGTGAGTTTCTTGCTCGACATAGTTGTGGTGGCAGTTGATCGCTTCTTTGCTCATTTGAAATGCGGGCAGCAGCGGTCGAATGGCTTCTAAAATCAGCCGCATCATTTCACGGCGATTTTCCATTGCGTAATCTTGCGCCCATTGCACAGCTTCCAGATAGTCATCAAAACTAGTGGAGCCTTCAGCAAAATACGACAGATCTTGGTCGGGAACATGACCAAATCGGGCTTGGGCTTCTTTTTTGGCACGTTCAATAAAGTAAGTGCCAATGCAGTTACCTAGCCCACGACTGCCCGAATGCAGCATGACCCAGACTTGGTTGGCCTCATCTAAGCACAACTCGATAAAGTGATTGCCGCCACCGAGTGTGCCGAGCTGTCGTTGCCAAGTGCGGTCAAAGTCGCGCAGCATCCGCAGCAGGCCGGGGTGTTTGTCGGTAATCCGTTTTAAGCGCAATTGTAGCGGTGTGAGCATCGAGGCTTTGGCTTTAATTTGCTTATGCTGGTTAAAACCGACTGGCACTTTTCGCTCAATCGCCAAGCGCAGTGGCTTGAGATGATCCGGCAGTTGATGAGCCTTCAGATTGAGCCGAATGGCATTCATGCCACAGCCAATATCGACTCCGACTGCCGCAGGAATGATTGCGGATTTGGTTGGGATCACACAGCCGACCGTTGCCCCAATGCCGACATGCACATCTGGCATCACCGCGATATGCGCATGGATAAACTGTAACTGAGCAAGGTTGCTGAGCTGATCAAGTGCTGCCGATTCAATATCGTCGGTAAATATTTTTACTGGCACACCATAACCTGATTGCGCATTTAAAATCTGTTGAATGGCCATAATCATGACATCTCTATATGGATTATAAATAATGGCAAAGATCATTTATTCACGATCATTTTAAATGAGTTCGTGTTTTTAAGGCTGATAAAGTTCACGATTAAATCGTCAGTTGATTTAATCGGGCTTTATACAGCAATGATAAAATATCCAAATTATGCAGTGGGCAGATGATAAAAAGCCCCAGCAAATGCTGAGGCTGATACTTCAAATGAAGTGCGTCTCTGCATTCGGATATTGTGCCATGTGAGTTGTGACTGTCTAATCACAGTCATCCATCGATCAAGCAAACATCCGAACGTCGGAGCGTGTGCTGATCAGTGGGTGGTTTTTCCAAGTTGTACCAGCATCACGAACTCCTTTTTAACAGGTGAGAAAAGATAAGATGTGATCACACGTGATCTGTTGCGTATCATAATCGCTTAAAAATAAAAATCAAGCCTATTATGTGATGAAATTTAAAAAATACTAATGCACGATTTCATCCACCAAATCAAAACCTGTGATTTCATCTGGATGTTCAGCTTGGTGGATGAGTTGCTGAATATCATGATTGCCATCAATCGCTGTAATGAGTGCGTGATAATATAAATCCATACTAAAAAAATTACCGTACAGCAGGTTGCGGATAACGGTACTGTTCAGTGTGATGCCTTCAACATCGAGGCTGGTTTTGTAGCGAATCTCGCCATCTTGTATATCAAGCTCAAAATTACCCACGATCAAGCCATAGTTGATTTGGGTCAGCATCAGTGCCATGTCATGCCGTTGTGCTTCTGGCACGTTGGCAGGCAGGATGCTGTAGACCAACAGGCGCTCTGTTTGCTCGAATACGCGTACTAAACAGGTCCATTCGGCATTTTTACCTTGTATGGGCAGGCGCATGCTATGGATATGCTCGTTGGCTTGCTGTGCGGAAAGCGGGGTATTGTTGGGTATGGGATTACTGGGCAATCGTTCGGGCTGCAAGCCTTCTTCAATGAGCAGTTGATAGAGTTGCGCGGTGAGCGATTCAGACATCATGAGCCTATGCTTGGAGTCAGGAATAATGATTTTGCCAGAGATTAGGGCTGGATTGGGTATCGGTTGCGTTGAGTGGGCAGCTTGAGACTGCCACTCAGGGAGCATCGTTTAAATCAGTCGGCTAAGATTGCTTGTGTGGCCTCAGATTCATAAAACTGGCGTAGCAGTGCTTCGATACGTTGGGTGGGATAGCCGCTGTCGATGGCCAGTTGGATGATCGGTAATATGCTGTGCTGGATTTCTTGACGAATGGTATCCGGCGTGACGTTGAAATCTGCCAAGAGGTCGATCGGGCTACGCTTTTGGTTGCGAGCGTACCAATGCGCAATACCATCCATGACTTGCTGCTGAATAAAGGCGGTGCTGCGCAGATGGTTCCATGTGTCATGTACCATCACGGCAGTATCTTGCACGGTTTGTGCAGGGGCGTATTGGCGGGCTTGGCTGATTTTTTGCCGACTGGCGCTTTGCCAGATTTGGGTGATGATCTGATACACCTGCGCATCATCCAGATGTTTATTGGCCATTTTTTCACTGATGGCAATAATACTGTTGATGTTTTTATTCAGATATTGCTGTAACGCATTGTCAAAATTGCTATTGGTCGCGCTTTCGAGTGCGCTTTTGCCGAGCTTCATCAGGCTGCCCATACCCGGCACTTTTTTGGCAATCACGTTGTTTTCCATATAGTCGGTGATGGCATGACTGATGGTTTGTGACAGCATCTTTGCGTAAGCAGGATTGCTGAAAATTTCGTGGATCAAGGTTTCACGATGCTGTTTTTGCTCAGATAGATAGCGGGCGGCAGTTTCTACGCTACTTTGTGGGATAATTTCGGCTAGTGTGGTGGTTTGGTTTGCAGGATGGTCGAGTGCATTTTGGATAATACTGACCACATCGTCCCGCAGTCGTTCCGTCAAGGGTAAGTCAAGCGCGTATTGTTGTGCAATCTTTTGAATTCTTTCAAGGGGTACCAGTGTCGAGAGTGTTTGCTGGCTCAGCCACTGTAGGCAGGCATCGGTTTCGGCGCTGAGTGTCTCGGTTGATTGCAATTGGCTCAGTATATGTTGTAAATGTGCTTGAATCAGGGTTTCGGTACGTGTGTTCATGCTGGATTACTCAAATGTGGCCATGTCAAAAATGGCCTGTACTAACGATAGGCTACGGCTGTTCAAGTACAGGCCTTTGTGTTCAGTGCGATTAGTTGGTTGCACCTGCAAACGGATTAGGTTTTGCTTGGGCGCGTTGCAAAAAGGGTAGATAGCTTTGGATGACCAGTTGCTCTGCTTCAAGTAACGGACTATGGCCGATGCCTTTTAGGATCACTGGTGGCTCTTCATTTTTCAGATGTTCGACCAATTCTGGTACGACACCGACATCAATCACTTGATCTTGCTCGCCCCAAATGATTTGGGTTGGTGCCTCGATGCTGCGTACTGGTAAGGCAAAGCCTTCGGGTGTGTAGTAGCCTGCTTGTTCAACCAGTTTATTCACCACTTTGGTGGTCTGTGGGGCAAGGCTAATCATCAGTTGTTCTTGTTCGCGTTTTAAGGCGCTTGGGATAAATGGTGGCGCATACATGGCGGTTTTAAGAACACGATCCAGATCACCCGCTTTTTTGACCACAATCTCATGCATTTTTTGCGGGTCTTTTAAAAAAGGGCTGTTGGTGTTTTTATACACGCCTGCACTGTCCATGATCATGAGGCTTTGGGTTTCAGTAAAGTAGATGCTGGCATACAGCAAGGCAATCGCGCCGCCTAAGCTATGTCCAGCCACATGAATATTTTTTTCGACGCCCAAGGCACCGGTCAATTTTCGCAGTTCTTCTTGGTAGGTGGCGACTTGAGGATCGAAATCAGCCGGTGCTTTGGTGTCGCCATGGAGTGGTAAGTCAGGAATAATCACTTGGTAGTGTGGTGTCAAATAACGCGCCACGCGATTCCAGTTGTCTCGACTGCCAGAGAGGCCATGAATCAATAAAATAGTCGGTTTGTTCGAAGATCCACCGATGCTATAGCTCCAGTCAATATTATTGACTTTGATGGTTTTGGTCTGTAAACCCGCCCAAGCACGTTCTTCTTGCATGATTTGTTGAAATGTCATGTCGATGTTGGCTTGTGCTAAGGGGGCGATGCTGCTCAGGCTGAGCGCTAATAGGGCTGGTGCAAGCAGGCGGTGTAAGCGAGTGTGAAGCGGGAACATGGCTGAGCATCCTATGCAAAAACGGTATTATTTGTCGATCAGACTAGCAGATTTTAGCGCGAAGGGAATGACTATTGCGCCCAATCCCTGTGGCTGTTGTGGTCAGGTCGCACTGCGTTCAGGCGTAATTTTTTGCTGGAATTACTGTGAAATGTCCCGCGTCCAGTGCTCAGACTGCGCTATAATTTTGTCCCCGATTTGATGCCATTACGGTATGTCTGATTTTTCTGCCACTGCCGATTCTACTCGTGTGCCCTCTGGATCTGCATCGCAAGATGTGTTGTGTGTGCAGCAGTTGTTGGTGTCTCGCGGTGATTTGTGCTTGTGTGAAAACGTGCAGGCTGATATTGCTGCTGGGCAAGTGTGGCAGTTGGCTGGTGAAAATGGTACAGGTAAAACCAGCTTGCTGATGATGTTGGCGGGGATTTTGCCAGTATCTGCTGGACAGTTACGCTGGCGCAATCAGTCACCGTCTGACTGGTCAGCGTTATATATTGGTCATGCCAGTGGCTTAAATAGCAGTCTGACTGTGTTGGATAATTTGCGGTTTTTGTGTGATTTAAACGCTCAGGTCGTTTCTACCGATCAGTTGTTTTCGGCCGTTGAGCGAGTCGGTTTGGCGGGTTATGAATTTGTGGCGGTGGCGAGGCTATCATCTGGGCAAAAGCGGCGCGTACAATTGGCTCGTTTGTGGTTGCCTAAAGCCGCGGAGTTGTGGTTGTTGGATGAGCCACTGACTGCGCTCGATGTGCGGATGGTGAATGCCTTAAATAATCGCCTGACTCAGCATGTCGAACAGGGTGGACGCGTGATTTTAACCAGTCATCAACCTGTTGCGGCAGTGACACATCAATTGGATTTGCAGGCATTTCGCCTTGCATGGGAGGCTTAAGCATGCGGAGTGTGCTGCGCCGTGAGTTATTACTAAAACTTCAAACACCAGCGGGTTGGTTATATCCGGTGGTGTTTTTTTTGATGGTGTTGGTGTTGTTTCCACTGGCCGTCGGTGCTTCGGCGACGCTGCTGAATCAAATCGGTGCAGCGGCAGTTTGGATTGCGGCATTACTGGCCGTGCTATTGGGCATGGAAAGTCTGTTTCGAGCAGATGTCGAGGACGGGACTTTAGAGCAGGTGGTGGTGGCTCGTGTGGCGCTGCCGTTTTGGGCGTTGACTAAGGTGGCGGTGCATTGGCTGACTGGCGGCTTACTGCTGACGTTGCTGTCGAGTTTGGCGATGCCGCTGTTTGGGTTATCTGGGCATGAGGCGTTGGTGTTGGCGGCCAGTCTGTTGTTGGGCACGCCGATTTTGACTTTGTTGGCGGCGTTAGCGGCGGCACTTACGGTGACCTTGCGTGGCAATGGCGTATTGTTGCCATTGATTGCCTTGCCGTTGCAGCTTCCAGTGTTGGTGTTTGCGACGGGTGCAGTTGGCTTGGCGCGTGAACAGTTGCCAGTGATGCCCGTGTTGTTGTTGTTGTTAGGCTTATGTTTGCTGTCGATTATTTTGTTACCGTTTGCGGTGGCGATGGCCTTACGTTTGGCCTTGTCGAATTGAACGCAGGTGACGAAATGCCGCAGATTAGCTGTAATGTAGGGGAGAGTGAGTGATGACTGAGTCTGCGCGTGTGACTGCTACGCTGTCAATCTGGCGGCGGCTGTGGAACTGGTTTTTACGAACTGTAGGCCCACGTCACTTTTATCTGACCTTTACACCGTGGGTGAGTTGGCTGACTGCCATTGCGCTGGTTTTGCTGCTGATCGGTACGGTTTGGGGCTTGGTATTTGCACCACCTGATTACTTACAGGGCAATAGCTATCGGATTATTTATATTCATGTCCCAGCTGCCAATTTGGCGATGTCGATTTATTTGGCCTTGGCCGTTTTGGGGGTGATTCGGCTGGTATGGCAGATCAAAATGGCGGAGATTGTGGCGCGTGCGGCGGCTCCCGTGGGTTTCGTGGTCTGTGTGCTGAGTTTGTTGACGGGGGCGATTTGGGGTAAGCCGACGTGGGGCGCTTATTGGGTTTGGGATGGCCGTTTAACCAGCATGCTGATTCTGGCATTTTTATATGCAGGCGTGATGGCCTTATACCAAGCTTTTGAAAACTCGCCAAATCAGGGCAAGGCTGCGGCGATTTTGGCGGTGGTGGGTGTGGTGAATTTGCCGATTATTAAATACTCGGTCGATTGGTGGAATACGCTACATCAAGGGGCAACATTTACCGTGACAGAGGCCCCTAAAATGGCTGTGTCGATGTGGCTACCGTTGTTGATCATGGTGTTGGCCTTTTATGTGATGGCGGCAGCTTTGGTGTTGTATCGAAGCTGTACTTTGATTTTGCAGCGTGAACGGCAGAGTCGTTGGGTACAGGATTTGGTTCGGCAGAAAGGAGTATGAGCATGCAGCCTGCCTTTAATAGTGTTGCTGAGTTTTTCCAAATGGGTGGTGCGCATGCCCCATTTGTGTGGAGTGCATGGGGCATCAGTCTGCTGTGTTTGCTGTTGCTGGTTTGGCACGCACGGGCGACACGGCGCCAGTTTTTTCGTGAGGAAGCTGCAAGACAGCGTCGCTTACAAGCTCAATCTTCTCAACAAGAGTCTTCTCAGCAATAGGAGTTATCCTCATGAATGCAAAGCGGCAACGTAAGCTGCTCTGGATTGCGGCGATTGTGGTCGGCGTCGCGCTGGCAGTTGGTTTGATTCTGTATGCGCTGCGTGCGCAGACCGATTTTTTCTTTAATCCATCGCAATTGGCTGCTGGTGAAGCGCCAGAAGGACAGCGGATTCGCGCGGGTGGTATGGTCGTGGCGCAGAGTGTGCAGCGTGAAGCTGGATCACTGGCCGTACAGTTTAAAATCACGGATTTTAAAGCGACGGTGCCAGTGAGTTTTAATGGGATTTTGCCAGACTTATTTGCGGAAAACTCTGGCATGGTGGCGACAGGTCGTTTTGTACAAGGTGTGTTTGTCGCCGAGGAAGTGCTGGCCAAGCATGATGAAAACTATATGCCGCCAGAGGTGAATAAAATGCTGGAGGGGCAGGGGCGACTGCCCAATGGTAGCCCTGCCGCCGTCAAGGTTAATTAATCCACCTGCTGGGTGTTATGGTTAAAGTACTCAGTTTTTTTAGCTACATGTCAATGATTTAACGAATGGATCTTCGGCCGAAGATCCGGCTGAAAGGGCAGTTAGCGTAATTCAGCACGTGGAGGTGCTTGTAATACACTGCGATTGTTTTCAATATAGGTCAGTCGCTCAATCACGCTTTTATACTCAGCAACCACTTCAAGCTGGCGTTTTTCGATGGCTGCAACATTGGTTTCAGCTTGCGCAACTTGGTCACGCTTGAGTTCAAGTCGCTGCCGAACAGTGTTAGGAATGGCTTGCTGACGCCGCTCATAAGCAGCAGCAGCAGCAATATCGCGTGCGAGTTGCTGGTTGAGGTCACTGAGCTGCGCTTGTAAAAATTGCTGCCTCGTTTGCATTTCATCTAAAATCTTATCGCGTTTGGCCGCGGCGTGTATTGATGAGGTATGGATTGCGACCAGATTACGGTCAGCTTGCCGTTGTACATCAAGACGCTCACGCTGGGCTTTTTGTTGCTCATATTGTGCGGCAACATAGGGAGGAACCCGTCGAATCACCTGTAGGTTTCGATCCAGCACTTCGTAACCGTTACGGATGTGCCGCTCAGTGATGGTTGAGCTGAGTGCAGGCGTGCCTTGATCATAAGTGCGATACCAGTGCGCCTTCGGTTGCTGATTCTGAATTCGATCGGCTACTGCCACCGTCGGCAGCATGCTTACACTGCCCAACATGATAGTCAATAATCCTGTTGCTAATCTTTTCATTTGTATATTCATCCGAATGCTCCCAGCCTCCTATGCTCATCTGCTTGTACCACGCGACATTTTTTGTTGCTGATCCTCATGATGTTGCAGTTGCTAGCATAGCTTGCCCTTTACTCAACTGCGAGAGTTAAGCATGAAAAAATCAAGGAGCTTGCAGAACTGTTGTAACATGTCACGCTGATTGTGGTGAAGTTCAGGCAGATATTTGGTGGGCAGGTCATGTAATCTCGTTGGCAAGCTTGGCCAAACTATGCTAAAACAGTGCCAAGCTGTAGGGATCACTTATCCCTAAACAATAGGACACACCACGTGTTGATGTCATCAGGAAGATCGAAGCGATGGAAGACAATTTTGAAGGTTTAAAAGTGATGGTGATTGACGATTCGAAAACAATTCGTCGCACTGCCGAAACGTTGCTGCAAAAAGCTGGTTGTACCGTGTATACCGCTGTCGATGGGTTCGATGCACTGGCAAAAATTGCCGACACTAAGCCGGATATTATTTTTGTCGACATTATGATGCCACGACTGGATGGCTATCAGACTTGTGCGCTGATCAAAAATAACCTCACGTTTAAGCAGACACCGGTCATTATGCTGTCGTCAAAAGATGGTTTGTTTGATAAAGCGAAGGGCCGTATTGTCGGCTCAGATGAGTATTTGACCAAGCCGTTTAGCAAAGAAGAGTTGTTCAGTGCGATTCGTCAGTATGTTGCTGATCGTACCTAAGCGTATCTAGGGAGAGGAACGATGGCACGAATTCTTGTAGTTGATGACTCACCGACCGAGATGTTTCGGTTTCGTGAAATTCTACAGCGTAATGGTCACCAAGTGCTCGAAGCAACCAATGGTGCGGATGGCGTGGCTATGGCACGTGCCGACAAGCCCGATTTGGTGTTGATGGATGTGGTGATGCCGGGCATGAACGGCTTTCAGGCTACTCGCCAAATTGCTCGCGGCGCTGAAACCAACAAAATCCCTGTGGTGATCGTCAGTACCAAAGATCAAGAAACGGATCGGGTCTGGGGTCGTCGCCAAGGCGCTAGTGATTATCTGACCAAGCCGATTGATGAGGCTGCATTGATGAAGGTCATCACTCAGCTACTCGCAGCGGGTTAAGCCCATGGCTGCCCGTGGTTTTATTGAGCTATTGCGATTAGCAGAGCGTGGTCGTCAGCGGCTTCAAGGTGGCCGAGACGGCCTGATTGATCGTTGGTCAGGCGTGGCGTTTAGCTTGGCAGGTCACCAATTCATCGCACCACTCGGCGAGATTTCTGAAGTGTTGACTGTGCCTGAATATACCAGTGTGCCAGGTACCCAGTCATGGCTGCGTGGACTTGCTAATGTTCGTGGCCGGTTGCTGCCATTGACTGATTTATCGGTATTCATGCAGCAAGAGCAATTACGCCCTGATATACGGCGCAAGGTCATGGTGATTGATCAGGCAGGGTTGTTTAGTGGCTTAATTGTTGACGAAGTGTTCGGCATTCAGCATTTTGCAAAAGGAAGCTATCGGCATCAAGCGGATCAGTTACCGGCACGAATTTTGGCTTATACCCAAGGCTGTTTCCAGCGAGATCAGCAGGACTGGCATATTTTCTTGCCGAGTCGTCTAGTATCCGATACTCGATTTTTAAGTGCTGCCGCCCAGTAGGGGGGGTATGTTTGCGGCGAGTAGACGGTAGTCATTATGGATAAACCTGACGAAAATGATAGGGAGCACGGGCAATGAGTTCCGTAGTAAAAAAAACCAACACTGACAAAGGCCTGTCCCGCGTTAGTAATCCGTTGGCAGGATTTTGGCATCGTACCGCAGGTATCTTTGGTGATCCGCAGCGCGCAAAACCCTTGTTGTGGGTGGCATTGATTGCAACCCTGGTCACGCTTGGTGCATTTTTCTTTCTGTTCTATAGTGTGCCGCGCAGTAACGTCTTAATTAAAGATGTTGGAGAGTTGCGTGTTCTTTCACAGCAGGTCGCAAAAAATGCCAGCGAGGCGGCTGTCGGTGGTTCGGATGCAGCGTTTGGTAATCTAAAACTGTCACAAGAGCAATTTAACCGCCGCTTAAAAAACGTGATGGCTTTACATCGTTCCAGTGAGCAGCTGGGTACGGTTGAGTTGTCTTGGTTAAGTATTAACGAAAAAGTCGATAATATTTTATCCAACCGCCAAGCCGTGAGCGAGCTATACGATTTCGGTCGTTCGATTTCTGATGTGATGCCAGAGGTGCAGTCAGAGTATAACGCGGTGGTTGACGCGATGGTACGCGCAAACACACCATCAAGTCAGGTCGTGATGGCCAAAAACCAAGTCGTGTTATCTGAGCGGATCATGCGCTCAATTAACGCAGTGCTGATCGGTGATGACAGTTCGGTCTCTTCGGCTACTGACTTCCAAACCGATGCCGAAAGTTTTGGCAAGATTTTAAGCGCGCAACTCAATGGCGATCCACGTTTAGGGGTTGCTCGTGTCTCTGATCCGGAGTCACGTGCCTCCTTATCTGCTGTAAAAACTGCCTACGATGAAGTCATTCAGGTCACAGCCAGTCGGATTCTGGTTCGTTCGCCGCAGATTTCCTTGGTGCGAGAGTCTTCTGCCAAGTTATTGGCTGAATCTGTGGTGCTACTGGATCAGTTGACCCTGTTATCAGAGGAAGTATCGAGCAGTCTACGCAACATCATCCCTGGTCTGCTGATGCTGGCAGGTCTGGTAACATTAGGGGTTTGTTTTTTGCGGTTGTTTTCGATGCGTTCGCAAATCGATCAACAACGTACGATTCAAGAAACCCAGCGCCAACGTCGTGAAGCTGAAGTAGAGGCGGAGCGTGCCCGCAAAATTCAAGATGAAAGTGAGCGTAACCAAACCGCGATTTTACGACTACTCGACGAACTTGGCGATTTGGCGGATGGTGACTTGACCGTAAACGCCACGGTTTCCGAGGACTTTACGGGTGCGATTGCCGATTCTGTAAACTTCGCGATTGACCAGTTGCGTTTGTTGGTTTCTGCGATTAACAACACGGCATTGCGCGTTGCGACATCGTCACAAGACACACAGACTACAGCGATGCAACTGGCCGAAGCATCTGAGCATCAAGCACAAGAGATTGCGGGTGCATCGGCTGCGGTTAACGAAATGGCCGTGTCGATTGATCAGGTATCTGCGAACGCGATGGAGTCGGCAACGGTTGCGGATCGTTCGGTTGCGATTGCGTATAATGGCGCAGAAGTGGTACAGCGTTCGATTGAAGGGATGGATACGATTCGTGAGCAGATTCAAGAAACTGCAAAACGGATCAAACGTCTCGGCGAGTCGTCACAGGAGATTGGTGACATTGTCTCGCTGATTAATGACATTGCCGACCAAACCAACATCTTGGCGTTGAACGCCGCGATTCAGGCCTCGATGGCGGGTGAAGCCGGTCGCGGTTTTGCGGTAGTTGCCGATGAAGTTCAGCGCCTTGCGGAACGTTCAGCAGCAGCGACCAAGCAGATCGAAGGCTTGGTGAAAACCATTCAGGCCGATACCAACGAAGCGGTCATTTCGATGGAACAAACCACCTCTGAAGTTGTGCGGGGTGCACGTTTAGCGAAAGATGCGGGGGTTGCACTGGGTGAGATTCAATCGGTTTCGCGCAGTTTGGCGGACTTGATTCAGAATATTTCCAATGCGGCTCGTCAGCAGGCTGCTTCGGCGGGGCATATCTCGAACACCATGAATATCATTCAAGAGATCACCACGCAGACCACCGCCGGTACAATTGCGACGGCACGGTCGGTTGGGAACTTGGCGGATATGGCGGTTGAACTGCGTGATTCAGTATCGGGCTTTACATTGCCTGATGAAGAACTGATGAGCTAAACCCCTCGGAAGATGATGGAGCGTCGTAATGGCGGAAGTGGCCAAGGTTGGCATGAGTGCTGAGCAGTCAGCACTCTGGCGTTCGCTGATACAATCAAGACTCGGAATGGTGCTGCCCGTATTGCAGCATCAGTTGTTTGAGCGTCGAGTGCTTGATCGTATGTCCGCATGTCATTTAGACATGTCTAATTATTACCAGCGTGTGCGTCAGGATGTTGTCGAATGGCAGCGTTTGGCAGAGGCGTTGGTGGTGCATGAAACGGCGTTTTTTCGTCATCCCGCGTCATACGAACTGGTTGCGCGGCATCTGTCGCATTTGAATCGTGATGTGTCACTGTGGAGCGTGGGTTGCTCGACGGGTGAAGAGGCATGGTCACTTGCGATGACATCACGTCGCCATGCGTTGAAAAGCTTTAAAATCATGGCAACCGATATCAGTGAGCAAGCGCTCAATATCGCCCGTCGAGGCGTGTATGCGTCGCGCCGTTTTGACCAAATTCCAGATGGCTTGCGCGAGCGTTTCAGTGTGCGTCTATCTGAGCATGAGTCACAGATTAATCTGACCCTGATGTCGCAAGTTAGTTTTTACCGTTTTAATCTGATGGATGTTGCGACTGCGCCATTTCGGCGTTTAGACGTGATTTTTTGTCAGAATGTTTTAATTTATTTTAAAAAATTTGACCGGCGTGACATTTTAGATGCGCTGGTTCAGCGTTTAGAGTTAGGTGGGGTACTGGTGTTAGGACCAGGCGAGATGTTGGATTGGCGACATCCACAAATGAGACGAGTTGATCATTCGGGCACTCTAGCATTTGAAAGAGTCAAGCTGTGAACGTGGCAAATTTTGTGAGTACAGAACAATGAATCAACAACAGTCCTATCTCGCACTCGATTGGGTCAAAGAAGCTTTGGACGAGACGCTGGCCAACGCACGAAAAATCGTCGCACAGGCAAAGACAGCACAGGATCTGACACCGTTAAATCCTTTACTACACCAAGTCAGTGGCACGCTGCACATGACCCAGTTGGCAGAGCCATTGGTGTTGGCGGAGACGCTAGAACAGCTGAGCCATGCGATTGCTGATGGGCAGGTTGGGCTACAGGTGTTACCCGAGCTGATGCTAGGGATTGACTTGCTGATGGATGAGCTGACCCAGATGCAGCGCACCAAGCGTGGGCATTCGATTGCGATTTATCGAATGGTCAATCATTTTCGCCCGTTATTAACGCGGGATCCACTCAAGCAACGTGAGTGGTTGAGGCCAGATTTGTCATTGATTCTTGAGTCTCAATGGCGCGCTGACCCGATTGATCGAAAGAATCGCCTCTTGTTGGCGCAGGTGATGCGCTTTCATTTGAAAAAAATATTGGATGGTCATGCCCTTGCGGCGGATTGGCAAGCTATCGTGCGAGTCGCTGATTACATGTGTCAAGGTGCGGCGACCCTACAGCAAGCTGCACTGTGGCATGTGGTGCATACGCTATATCACGAAGTGGCGATTGCGTATGATGCGGGCGAACATGCCGATCTCGATACACAATATCTGTTGATGCGTTTGGAACGATTACTGACGCATGGTTTAGATGACGATACGGTTCTGGCGGATAGCCTGTTACAGCTTGGCCAAAGACGCGAGGTCAATACCCTAGAAGCAAAGCGACTGAGACAGGTATTTGGTCTAGAGGCACATTTTGAAGCGGGTATGACTCCGCGTTTACTGGATACGGTGAAGAGTGCTATTCAGTCGGCGAGTACGGCTTTATTGAAAAGCCCTACGACGGCTCAAGTGAGCTTACAAGAAGCTGAGCGGCTGCTGAATATCACTGGTTGGACGACGTTGTCTGACCAAGTTTCCGCAATTGTACATGCTTTGAAACAGTCGGCCAGTGGCCAACCTTTACAGCGCATTCAGCAAAATTTGGCGCAGCTTGAGCTGACGCTGGCTGAGACGATTTTGGTCACTTCTGGCAGTGCTGAGGTCGAGCCAGATGTATTAAATGATGCGCGTCATGCGGCGGTGCGCGAATCCAGAGCAGCCTTAGAATCAGTCAAAGATGCCCTGTCGGCTTATCACGTCAGTCGCTGGGATGCCAGTAAGCTGGTTGAGTTGCCAGAGCATCTATCGCATGTGCGTGGTGTGTTTGTGATTTTGGGCTTGGGACGTCCGGCTGACTTACTCGATCATTTGATCGAGGTGGTGAGTAAAACGGTACTGCAACAGGGTTTTGAGCCGAACTGGCGTCAAGTTGGATTGCTGGCCGAGTCGATTTCAGCGATTGAGTATTATTCAGATCAATTGGCTGGACATTATCAAGATAATACCATTCTGGATCAAGCCGAGCTTGCGCTGTCGATATTTGAACAGCCATTAACTTCTGCTGCACCTAAGGTGGTGGGTGGCGATAAGCTATATCACGATGAAACACCATTGGCAGTTTTAGAGACTGAAAAAGCGGCCAAGACTGACGATAAAGCGCTGGTTCCGACGCTATCCGCTGCTGCTGCATTGATTGAGTTGCCAGAAGATGACTTTGATCAAGATGACGAGATCAGAGAGATTTTCATTGAGGAGGCTGGTGAGGTTCTGGAGAATATTCATCAGTTCTTTCCACAATGGGTTGCTGATTTTTCGGATATTGCAGCTCTGAAAGAGTTCCGTCGGGCATTTCATACCCTAAAAGGCTCAGGCCGGATGGTCGGTGCACGAGTGGTCGGGGAGCTGGCATGGTCGGTTGAAAGCCTGCTCAATCGTGTGCTGGAGCAGAGTGTACAGCCAAGTCAGCATATGGTTGGCTTGATTGAACAGGTGCTAGAGTTTGTCCCTGTGTTGGTACAAGACTATGCAGAAGGTCGTCCAGCGAGTCGTGATCCGCGCCAACTGATCAGTGTCGCCCAAGTGTTGACCAAGGGTGAGATTCCAGAGTTGGCCACGTCTGAGCGGGTCGCTCTCCCTGAGTCAGAGTCTGCACTAGATACTGACCCGCTGCTTATGGCAACGGATGTTGAGCCGACAGCAGTCACCACTGAGGTGGTTTTGGTTGAGACTAAGCCTGTGGTGCTGGCTTCGCCGCCACTTGGGCTAGATTTGCCGCCAGTCCCGATGGATAGCTTTGATCAAGATGAAGAAATTCGTGAGATTTTTATCGAGGAAGTCGAAGAGGTTCTTGAGGCCGTTGCCGAGTTTTTCCCGCAATGGTCAGCCGATTTTAGCAATATTGCAGCACTTAAAGAGTTCCGCCGAGGCTTTCACACCCTAAAAGGCTCTGGTCGGATGGTCGGTGCGCGGGTCATGGGTGAAATGGCATGGTCGATTGAAAGCATGTTGAATCGTGTGCTGGATCAGAGTATCCAGCCCGATTCAGACATGGTGGATCTGATTCACGCGGTGCTGGCGTGCGTTACGCCTTTGGTTGATGATTTTAAACACGCTCGATTACCTAGTATTGATACTGCGCCGTTGATGTATTGTGCCAATGAGCGTACTGCAGGTCGAATGGTGAGCTTGGCCAGTGTCAAACAAGCCCTATCTGCTGTGCAGCCAGAGGAGTCTGCTCAGACTGATGAATTGGTACTGTCGGTCGAAAAGATTGCTCCTACTGCTGAGATAGACACTGCTGAGATAGATACTGCTGAGATAGATACCACTGAGATAGATACTATTGAGGTAGACACTGCTGAGGTAGATGCTGCTGAGGTAGATGCTAGTGGGCTATTTGTTGCTCAAGATGATATTGCCTCTGATGCATTTGATGACTTGGCGGCTGCACTGACCCATGAGTTGGGTGAGTTGCCAGAAGAGGAGTCATCCGAATTTGAGATTGATCCGCAGTTGTTGGAGATTTTTATTTCCGAGGCGGAAGGCTATCTAGATGATATTCGGTTTTTTATTCAACAGTATCCTGATCCTGCTGAGGTCACTGATGTACTGTTGCGCGCTGTGCATACCTTGCGTGGCAGTGCGGGTATGTCTGGTGTGGATCCAATCTATCGCATGGCAATGGCGATGGAGTCAGAGTGTAAGCATCTGATGCGCGATCATCAGGCGATGCGACCTGAGCATTTAAAGCTATTGCAGCAGTTATTGGTTCATGTGCAATATCATTTGGATGCTGTGCAGCAGCAGGCTCGTAGTGGTCACCTGCGCAGCGAAGATAATGATCTGATTGATCGGATTCTACAGGTTGAGCGTGGTTTATCGAGTGTTGATGAGACAGAAGACAACAGTGTAGTTGGTTTGGTGGCGCAATTGATGGCGCTAGAGATCGATGATGTTTTGGATGCCGAATGGGAGCTAGAGAACCAACTCGCTTCTGATCAGTATACGGACTATATTGCCGCGATGGCGACGCAATCTCAGAGTCTGGTGACGGCAACTGCAAACATGCCCGTACCGACTTTGCATCAATTGGCCACTTATTTGCATCAAGTCTATGTGTCATTGGCGATGCAGCCAGAACAACGTAGCGATGCACAACTGATTGAGTTATTGGGTGATGCACATGCGGCTTTGACGCGTATGTTCGATGCAATGGCGGGTAGCCAAAAAGTCCCTGCTGAGCAAGATGTATTGCAAAAGATCGCCAACTGGATTGCCGAAAATACCAGCTTGGTTGTGGCTGAAGCCATAGTTCAACCGATCCCTGTGTATGTTGCGCCAGTGGTACAGCCGTTTAGCGTTGCACCCTCGATTGATAGTCATAATGATCCTGAGTTGCTAGAGATCTTTTTGGAAGAAGCCGAAGAGCTGGTGCAAGAGATTGATGAGCAGTTTAGTGAGTGGGCGGTTAACCCCGCTGCGGTTGCGCCTTTGATGGTGTTACAGCGCAATTTGCACACCCTTAAAGGGGGCGCGCGGATGGCACGGGTGGAAAGTCTAGGTGATTTTGGCCACGAGCTTGAAACAGTCTACGAACAGTTGGTCAGTGGTCGCCTGCAAGCCAGTGATGATTTAGTCCGCTTTATGCGCCATGCGCAGGATCGAATTGCGCAGCAAGTGGATCAACTGATGCAGCAAGGCACGTCATTTTACTGCCCTCAAGAGCTGGCAACCTTGCAGCAGTATTTGGCTGGTCAACCACAGGTACTTAGTGATTTTTTTTCTACAGCGGCCGTTGGCTCGAATAAGCCAACATCAGAAGTAACGGTTGATCGTTCTGCTGAGTCAGTTGCCGCAGTGTCGCAAGACACCAGTCACTTATCTGCGACTCCTGCTGCGGTCACCACAGCACCGATTGCTGCTGCGCCGGCATTACGGCAAATGCAGGTGTTGGCACAGGCATGGGATGAAGGTAATGCGCCAGATCCTGAGATGCTTGAGATTTTCTTGGATGAAGCCGCCGAAATTATTGATGACACCAGCACTCAATTGGCTGCATGGCTTGCTGATCCTCAACAAAAAGAATCACTAAAAGAGCTACAGCGCGGCCTGCATACCCTGAAAGGTGGCGCACGAATGGCTGGTGTGGAGTCACTTGGTGATTTGGCACATGAAATGGAGTTTGTTTATGAGGACTTGGTTTTTGATAAAAAACCAAATCCTCCGCTGTTGGGGCGTTTGCTAGCACAGTGCCATGATTGGCTTGCTGATGCGATTGCGGTACTGGATCGCGGCGAAAAGCCGCAGTACCCACAACCGCTAGTCGATACGCTCCGCGCGTTTATGAAGCAGCCTACATCGCTGCAAGCATTGCCCGTGATGGCGATGACTGAAGTGCCGTTACACGCTGATCATCAGACCTCTCACTTAGCTGAGGTCTCAGCAGCAGAAGCTGGGCATGAGCCACCGCCAATGCAAGGTCTGTTTGCACACCAGAACGGCCAAGATCAAGCCTCAAACGAGATGATTCGCGTCTCGGCGAGTTTGATGGAAAATATGATTAACCTGTCGGGCGAGAGCGCGATTAACCGTGCGCGGATCGAGATGGGAACCACCACACTCGGCATGACTGTTGATGAGATGGGGGCAACCGTTCAGCGCTTGGTCGATCAGCTCCGTCGAATGGAGGGTGAGCTAGAGTCACAAATTCTGGCGCGCCACCAAGGTGAGATGGGCAAGTACGAAGATTTTGATCCACTTGAAATGGATCAATATTCAGCGTTAAACCAGCTGTCTAAGTCGTTGTCTGAGTCGGCATCTGACTTGTTTGATTTTAAGGCCACCTTGCTTGAAAAAGTTCGTGATACCGAAGGCCTGTTGCTGCAACAATCCCGACTACAGTCAGAGCTACAAGAGGGCTTAATGCGGTCGCGGCTGGTGCCTTTCTCGCGGTTGGTGCCACGACTACAGCGAATTGTACGGCAGACCTCAACTGAGCTAGGCAAGCCAGCAGAGTTGATTGTCCAGAATGCTGAAGGTGAACTTGACCGTACGGTACTTGAGCGGATGATTGCACCGCTGGAGCACATGCTACGTAATGCAGTCGATCATGGTATTGAAACACCAGAGCTGCGTCAGGCGGCCTCAAAACCAGCCGTCGGTAAAATTCTGCTGAATGTGGCACGTGAAGGTGGCGAGATTGCGATTAGCTTACAAGATGATGGTCATGGGATTAATGTAGCCGCAGTGCGCAACAAGGCGGTTGAGCGGGGCTTACTCTCCGCTGATGCCGTCATCGATGATTTTGAGATCATGCAGTTTATTTTTAATGCAGGTCTGTCGACAGCACAGGCGGTCACACAGATTTCTGGTCGTGGCGTCGGCATGGACGTGGTGCAGAGTGAAATTAAACTGCTCGGCGGTAGCGTCAGTGTCAACTCCGCAGCCGGTCGAGGCTCTACTTTCTCCGTGCGCCTACCGCTGACGGTGTCGGTGACCGATGCCTTGATGGTGCGTGTTGCTGACCGTATGTTTGCCGTGCCATTGACCCAGATTGATCGGATTGATCGCGTGAGCCCAACAGAGTTGGCATCGCTATATCAACAAAAAGATCCGCAATATGTGTTTGAGTCGAATACCTACCGGCTGCGCTATTTGGGTGAGTTTATTCAAGGTAACCGAGTGCCGACGCTGGATCATCAGGCAGCCACCGTGCCACTGTTGTTGATTCGTCAGGTCGGTCAGTTGTTGGCGATTCAAGTGGATCAATTGGTGGGGTCACGGGTCGAAATTGTGGTTAAACCGGTCGGACAGCAGCTTGCCTCTGTGGCTGCGGTCTCCGGAGCAACCATTTTGGGTGATGGTTCGGTGATGATCATCTTGGACATGGTGGCATTGGCGCGTCAAGCGGCCTCTAACCTACGTCGAGACATTGCGACAACCACCAATACCGCAAAACGTAAAGCACAAACTACTGTCATGGTGGTGGATGACTCGGTCACCGTACGTAAAGTGACGACTCGTTTACTTGAGCGACAAGGTTATGCGGTCTTGACTGCCAAAGACGGGTTAGATGCGATTGCCCAGTTGGAGGATGTCACACCAGATATCATGCTACTCGACATCGAAATGCCGCGCATGGACGGCTTCGAGGTGGCAACCTTGGTACGGCATAATCCTCGGATTAAAGACCTACCGATTATCATGATTACCTCGCGTACCGGCGAAAAACACCGTGAGCGTGCTTTCCAGATTGGTGTGAACTGCTATATGGGCAAGCCATTCCAAGAGCAAGAGTTGCTGGAAAATATCCACGAGTTATTAGGCGTTTTGAGTGAGTAACACGGCGTTATGAATCCAGCGGAGGCAATCGTTCGGCGACAGGATGTTCCGCGTTTATTTATTGTTGCTGATCGTCCTCTGCAGCGGATTGCATTGGCCGAAATGATTCAGTCTTGCGGTTACGATATCGTGGACAATGTGCCACCAGATCGGCTGCAAGCGACTCATTTACAAAGTAATCCAGATCTATGGCTGCTCGATGTCGTGGATCAGGAGTCGATACTGGAGCAGCTTGGTTTTGATGCGCCAGTGATGTTTGGTATTGATGCCGCCCCACAACTTACGGATCGGCAGGCGTATGGCAAGTGGATGCGGGTATTATCGCGCAAGCTGATTAAATTACTCGGCCACCCACCACCGCTGTTGCACTGTGATGATGAGATACAGCCTGTTCTGGCGACTACATCAGCGTCAGATCAGCTGCCCTCATGGCGGTATGTCTGTGTGCTTGCTGCCTCAATGGGAGGGCCTAATGCGGTGAAGGCTTTTTTAGATGCGTTGCCGAGTGACTTGCCAATCGCTTTTTTATATGTGCAGCATATTGATCCGTACATGCAAGAGTTGCTACCGCGAATTTTGGTGCGCCAAAATAGCTGGCGTAGTCGGCTGATTAAAGACGAGCCCGCATTACTCACCGCTGGTGAAATCCTGATCGCGCCAGCAACACGGATGCTATCGATGGATGCTACTGGTCTGCTGACACCACTCGATACACGCTGGCCGGGTCAGTACCAGCCGTCGATTAACGAATCGCTATTGCGTGCGAGTCAGGCATTTACGGATCGTTTACTGAGCATCGTGTTCAGTGGTATGGGCGATGATGGTAGTCAAGCCGCCACGCAAGTCACCCAGCAGCATGGATTGATTTGGGCACAGACGGCGGTAAGCTGCGACTGTTCGAGTCAGCCCGATGCAATGCGTGCCACTGGACAAGTGACGTTTAATGGCTCACCTGAGATGTTGGCGCAAAAACTACAGGTGTTTTTAGAGGTACACGCGATGGAGAAGACAATATGACGCAAAAAACAGGCACAGGTTTGGCATCCATTGATCAGGCATCACAAACCATCAGTCTGCTGACCACCACCACTGGACTGATCGATATTTATGCGCTGAGTGTCCAAGGCGAGCCAGATTGGATTATCCCGCAGAATTTGGTGCTAGACACGGTCAGCGTTCCCGCGCAATCGACATCTGTCGCATGGCAGGGTCAGCAGATTCCGTTAAAGTCGTTGCTTGGTAAAAGCCCAAGTGTGACCGAGGCATTTGCGGTGCTATTGGAGGCCGATAACGACACGGCACGCATTGGTATTCTGACGAGTGTACCGCCCAAACCGATGCGGGTGCGGATTTCTAACTTGCGTGATACCAATGACAGTGGTGTTTTGCTCAATGCCTATCAAAAAGTATTGCTTGAAGATCAATTATATCAAGTCCCCGATTTGGAGCGAGTCACCCATGCTTTGCTGCAAAAGAAAAAATAGCGTCCCCTCACAGGATACAAAAAAATAGTTGGCAACCGGCTTAAAATTTCCTAGCGTGCATCCATTCATTTGTGTGCTAGGAAAATCTCATGTCAGACCCATCAGTGATTCGTATGCCTACATCAAAATGGCCCATGGTTGTGCGGCTATTTCACTGGCTCAGTGTGGTTTTTTTACTGGTGATCTTCGGCCTCATTACGCTGCATGAAAATACCGATGGGGCTGGCGGGCTGTATATCGGCTTGCATAAGGCGTTCGGTATTTGCTTCTTTTTTTGGATGCTGTTTCGGCTGGCCAATCGCGTCCGGCAGCATGGCCAACAGCCTAAACCAGTGGCCGCGCCACGCTGGCAGCAATTCAGTGCCAGTCTGGTACATTCGCTCTTGTATGGGGTGTTGCTGATGATGCCGCTGACTGGTTTTTTGATGACCCAGTTTGCGGGTCGAACGACCAGTATATTTGGCTGGTTCGAGATTCCAGCACTGCTCAACCCAGATCGTGAGATGGGTCGTTTATTGAACCAGTTGCATACGGATTTTATTTGGACAGCACTTGTTCTATTGACGTTATCGCATGTGGGTGCTGCACTGTATCACCAGTTCGTCAAAAAAGACGCTACCTTGAAACGGATGCGATAGCCATGTTGCCCATTGCCAAATCATCGCCCGCAGTCATGGCTATTTTGCCACTTAATGCGGCTGATTTATCGCGACTCATCGAAATGGCATGGGAAGATCACACGCCATTTGAGGCGATTGAGCAGCTGTATGGACTGTCTGAGTCACAAGTGATTGTCGTAATGCGCCAGAATATGCAGCCGAGTTCGTTTCGGATGTGGCGTAAACGAGTGACAGGGCGTGCTAGCAAGCATTTGGCGCGCCGCAGCACTGATCAAGCACGACAGTATGCTGCGGCGCAGTACAAAATCGGGCATGGTCGCAAATAGTTGCGCAGGTCAATCGCCAGCAGCTCTTACGGAGTCAGGAGCTGCTGCAAAATACCCTGATAAATATCAGTCAGTGGATCGAGGTCAGCCACATTCACATGTTCATCGATCTGATGAATACTGGCATTCAGTACCCCAAGCTCCAACACCTGTGCGCCTGTCGGTGCAATAAAGCGCCCATCCGATGTGCCACCGCTGGTTGATAGCGCTGTCTCTAGCCCTGTCACGTGTCGAATCGCCTGCTGTGCGGCAGCGACCAGTTCACCTTCTGCGGTTAAGAAGGGTTGGCCTGACAGCGTCCACTGTAGATCGTATTGCAGGCCGTGCCGATCCAAAATCTCGTGGGTGCGTTGTTGCAGTTGTTCGGCAGTGACTTCGGTTGAAAACCGAAAGTTAAATAACGCCTCCAACTGCGCTGGAATGACATTGGTCGCGCCAGTGCCTGACTGGATGTTTGAAATCTGAAACGTGGTGGCCGGAAAAAATGCATTGCCCTGATCCCATGCGGTTTGGCTGAGTTCGGTAAACGCGGGCAGGGTGAGATGAATGGGATTGCTGGCCAGATGCGGATAGGCGACGTGGCCTTGCTTGCCCACAATACTGATATTGCCATTGAGTGAACCACGGCGACCATTTTTGATCACATCACCCAATTGTTGGCTGCTGGAGGGTTCGCCGACCAAGCACCATGTGATTTTTTCTTGCCGTGCCTCGAGCGTTTCGATGACTTTAACTGTGCCGTTGATCGAAGGGCCTTCTTCATCGCTGGTGATTAAAAAGGCAATTGAGCCGGTATGATCTGGATGCTCAGCGACAAAGCGTTCGCAAGCCACTACCATCGCCGCCAAAGCCGACTTCATGTCGGCTGTACCACGTCCATACAGTTTGCCATCACGGATTTCAGGGGCAAAAGGATGGCTGGACCATTGCTCAAGGCGACCCGTCGGCACGACATCCGTATGACCCGCAAAACATAGCACGGGTGCAGTTGTGCCGCGTCGCGCCCACAGATTATCCACCTCACCAAAACGTAAATGCTCAAGCTGAAAGCCAATTGCAGCCAGTCGTTCCGCCATGATGGTTTGGCAGTCGGCATCCAGTGGAGTGACTGAGGGGCGGCGGATTAAATCTAAGGTCAGTTCTAAAGTGGCGGACATGGTTGGACGTCAGTGGACTACGAGGGTCTGCCATTCTAAAACAGATCACCGCCTGAATGACAAAAAAATGCCCAGTACAATGACTAGGGTCTGTTGACGTTCCGCACGCGAGCCGCGTTGCAAGGCAAAATGCTGACAGACAAGGCGACACATGCAGCAAATGGTCATTCCCTTTGCCAATGTGGCAACGAGGTATGGCAGTATTTTGCCAGCAACCCGAAGGGACACGTCAGTTTTTGGGTGCTACTGCGTTGTGCTTCGCGTGCTTAGAACGACTAAGCCTCACGATTCACGCCTTGTATCCCCTCAAAAACGGCCAGTGTCGCGGCCGTGGCTCAAACGTCAACAGACCCTAGCAGATGCGGCGCAATTGTCCGCTGTAAATCAGTTCTAGGCTGTTGTTGCAGATCACGCGCAACGCCCCATCAGCCGCGACGCCATCGGCGCGACCGATCACCAGACGTTGGTTGGGCAGCGTGACTTGTACGCCTTGGTTTGCCATCAGATCATATCGACTAAAGCGGGCCGGTAACGTCTGGTTGTTTTGCTCAAACTGTTGTACGGCTTGAACCAAGGCAAGGTACACCTGACTGGCCAAGGTCGGCACAGCGACGGGGGCGTGCAATAGGGATGACAGATCGGTCACGCTCTGATCATGCACATAGCTTTGCATGAAGGTCAGATTAATGCCGACCCCAATAATCACCTGTTGTGCGGATTTGGCTTCAATCAGAATCCCGCCAAACTTGCGTAACTCACCGCCATGCTGATGATACAGATCATTGGGCCATTTCACACCCAAGCCGATCAGCGAGGAAAGCAGTGGTGCTTGCACAATGGCCAGTGCCGCCTCCAGTGCTAAGCGACCTTGCAATGGCTGCTTGAGCGGTAAGCACACAGACAAATACAGGTTACCCTGTGGTGATTGCCAGACGCGACCCGCTTGGCCTTTGCCTTGTGTTTGTTGGTCGGCAATCAATAGCACGGCCTCGCCTGCGCCGATGGGTAGTTTTTGCAGTTGTTGATTGGTGGAGTCAGTTTCGCTGAGCCAAAGACAGCGTGGTGGCTGTAAGCTGAGCTGCGTCAGGGTATGCTGTAGCGCCTTCAAGCGTGTTGGCACGTCGGCCATGGTGACCGGCTGGTTTTTTTCGGTTGGAGCGTCTAATTTGGTCATGTCAGTCTTACTGTATTTAGGGTTGGGTGCGGTGGCCGGTTTAATCGCCGGTTTATTTGGCGTCGGTGGCGGCTTGGTGATTGTCCCTGTGTTGTTGTGGGTGTTTACCTTACAGGGTTTTGAACCGACCTATTTAACCCACTTGGCGGTCGGCACGTCGCTCGCGACTATTATGGTGACATCTATGAGCTCAGTGCAAGCGCATCATCGACGCGGTGCGGTGCGTTGGCCAGTGGTGCGGCATTTGGCAGTCGGTTTGTTGCTTGGGGCGTTTGTGGGAGCAGGGATTGCTGACAGCATGCCTGCGCCGTTGTTGCAATTGGTGATCGGTTGCTTTGCGCTATGGGTTGCGCAAAATATGTTTCGTAGTCAGCGTCGGCAGCACGCGCAGCCGAGTCTGCCAGAACAACTGCCTAGTGTGTCACGGCAAGCCATCGCGGGTGGCGTTATTGGGGTCGCTTCGGCGATTTTTGGCATTGGTGGCGGTAGTTTGACCGTGCCGTATTTAAGTCGTTATGGGGTGGTCATGCAGCAAGCCGTCGCAACCTCGTCGGCTTGTGGTCTGCCGATTGCAGTGGCGGGGGCATTTGGCTTTATGTGGTTTGGCCAAGCTGCTGAAAATTTGCCCGCAGGCGCATGGGGCTTTGTACATGTTCCAGCGTTTTTGGGGATTAGTGCCGCGAGTTTGGTCACTGCGCAATATGGCGCAAAACTGGCACATCATCTGCCTGCGGCGTTGCTGAAAAAACTGTTTGCACTGTTATTACTGTTGGTTGGCTGTGTATTTGTTTATAAATCAGGGTTTTGGAGTGTTTATCTGAGCTTTTAAGTAGCCGTATGTCGGACAATCCAAGGGTGAATTGCTTTTTTTGTTCGTCTGTCGGACAATAATACAGGTCGCCAAAAACCTGCTTTGCTATACAGGGGTACGGGCGCAAGGCCGGTGCATCCTGTTGAAAACACTGTGCCAAGCATCAATCAATTGGCGAAAGATCGTCGATGATCCGCCAGTGTCCGATTCAAGGGTCACGTGTGCATCGCACGGCACAATCGCAGTACTTATAGGATTGATCATGGCATTTCAAGCGGCAGAAAGTCTATCCGAACAAATTTCCCGTCATATCTCCGAGCAAATCATTAGCGGTGAATTGGTCGAGGGTGAGCGGATTCAGGAGTTACGCATTGCGCGTGATTTAAACGTCAGTCGTGGTTCGGTACGTGAGGCGTTATTAATTCTTGAGCGCAGTTATTTAATCGAAATCTATCCTAGACGCGGTGCGATTGTGGCCGAAATGTCGGTGCAGCAGATTAAGTCGTTGTTTGAGGTCAGCATGCTGATTTTAGGCACCATGATGCAGCGCACCAGTGAGGCGTGGCGGCAGTCTGATGGCGAGATGATGAATCAGTTGGTGCTGAGTTTGTCTGAGCAGGTGCGAGCTGGCGATATAGAGCAGTTTTATGATCAAGTGTTTATGTTTCTACAAAAAACCCATCAAATGCTCAATAACGCTTATTTGGCCGATATGTTTGAAAATTTACTGCCAGCGTTACGGCGTAGCTACTTTTTAACCTTGAATACCTCCAAGCGTGAGTTACAAGAAGCCTTCGAGTTATTTCGTCATGTGATTGATGCGATTTTGATTCGTAAGGGTGATCAAGCTGCGATATTTATGGAGGATTTTTGTCGGCATCTGCGTAACTTGGTGCTGGATTCATTGGCACGCATGAAGCAGATTGAGTTGGCTTGGGCGCAGCGCTCACGCCGATGAGTCACACTGATCAAGTGGATGGTGGTTGATGCGGTTACAGAGCCTCAAGCTGGCAGGCTTTAAGTCATTTGTCGATCCAGTGACCTTTCGTTTTCCAGATGCGCTAACCGCGATTGTTGGCCCGAATGGCTGTGGCAAATCCAATGTGATCGATGCGATTCGCTGGGTGATGGGGGAGTCTTCAGCGCGGCAGTTGCGTGGCGATGCGATGAGTGATGTGATTTTTGCAGGCACCAGTCAGCGTAAGCCAGTCGGTCAGGCCAGTGTCGAGTTGGTGTTTGAAAATACCATGGGCAAGCTTGGCGGTGCGTATAACCATTACACCGAACTTGCAGTGCGGCGACAGGTCACTCGTGATGGTCGCTCTGATTATTTTTTAAATGGGCAGCGTTGTCGGCGGCGTGACATTACCGATATTTTTCTGGGTACGGGGCTAGGTGCGCGCTCGTATGCAGTGATTCAGCAAGGCATGATTAATCGGTTGGTAGAGGCTAAGCCGGATGATTTGCGGGTGTTGATCGAAGAAGCGGCGGGCGTATCGCGCTATCAATCACGGCGCCGTGAAACCGAACAGCATCTAGAGCATACCCGTTTAAACCTGTCGCGCTTACATGATGTGGCCGAAGAACTGGCCAGTCAAATGCGCAGCCTTAAGCGGCAGAGTCAGGCCGCAGAGCGCTATCGCAGTCTACAAGCAGAGCAACAGCAGCTACAGGTTGAAATTTGCTCATTACGTGAGCAGCAGATTCGGCAGCAACAGCAGCGCCACACCGAGCAATTGACGCTGTGGGGCGAGCAGTTCCGGCAGCTTAAAACCGCACAGCAGCAAACCGAGCAAGATGAACAACAACTCAGTGCTGAACTGACGGCATTGCTCAGCCAAGCCGAGCCAGACCAGCAGCATTGGCAAGCAGCGGAACAGCAGTTGGCACATGCCACGACGGCGTATGCACAGCTTGCACAACAACAGCAGCAACAGACCCAACAACAACAGGCGCTTGAACAGCAGCAGCTTGCCCTGACAGCACAGTTACAAGTGGATCAAACCCACCTGTTGCAGTGCCAACAGCAGCATGAGCAGACGGTACGGGCACTGCAACAACTGAGTGACCCTGAGCAGCAGCGCATCGCGCTACAGGCGGTCGAGCAGGCATGGCAACACTGGCAAGCGGAGGAGCAACAGCAACAGCAGCAGCTCAATCGATTGCAGCAGCAGCGGACACAGGCTCAGCAGCAGCAACAAGCCCTCGAAAAACAGCAACACCGTGCTAGCCAACAGATTCAGCAACTCGAATATCATCAACAGCAGCTTGCGGCAACGCAGCCCACGCAACAGCTGGCTGAGCTTCAGCAGCAATTGCATGACAGTCGTGTGCTGTTGCAGCAGTGTGCCGAGCAGCAGCAGCGAATCGAACAGCAGATCGAGCAAGCACAGCAGCACACACAGTCTGTTCAGCAAGAACAGCAGCTTGCAAAACAGCAGTTGGCCGCTGAACAGGCCGAGCAATTGGTCTTACAACAGATGCAGACGGCGCTGTGGTCGATGTCATCAGCGTCGGATGATCCACAGTCGATCCCACCATTGACGCTGTTAGATCAATTCGAACTGACGGCGCAAGGTCAACAGTACGCCGCTTATCTGGAGGTGATGCTGGCGCGCTGGTTAATGGCACATGCCGAAAACAGTCCAAATCAAGTGCTGGCCGCAGGTCAAGCCTATTATCGGCAGGCTGTGCGGCAGGCTTTGGCTGCGCTAGATGATCCAGCCGTACAGCCGATTCATACGTGGTTGTTGACCCCACAGTTGTCATTGTGGGCGGGAGTTGGGCTTGTGAGCGATCATGCGACTGCATTGCGGCTGCGGGATCGTTTACAAGCTGGCCAATCGTTGCTCACTCAGAGTGGCGAATGGGTCGGCTTGGATTGGCAGTGCAGTGTGCTGCATGCTGGTGATCAGCAGGCATCATCGGCGCAAGGGGCGCAAGGGGCGCAAGGGGCATTGACCTGCCAGCTCCGCTTGCGTGCGTTACAAGACAGTATCCGGCAATACCAACAGCAGATTACGGCACAGCAGCAACAACAGACTGAACAGCACGCACAATTGGCGCAACTGAAGCAACAACAGCAACAGCTCAGGCAACAGCACAACATACAACAGCAGACCCAGCGTCAGCTTGAGCTGGAGTGTGCGGCTTTAGACAGTCGTTTGCACAGTCAGGTGCAGCAAAGCACACAACTGAGTGAGCAGCTCAGCGGCCTATTCGCGGCACAAGCAGACGATCAGTCTGAACTGAATGAACTGTACTTAACGCTGGCGACGCTAGACAGCAAAATTCAGCCACTACAGCACAGGCTCAGCCGCTGGCAACAGCAACGTGAGCCACTGGCCGCACAACGTCAACAACAACTTGCTGCACAGCAGCAGACCGAACAGCAACGGCAGCGTTTATCGGTTGAGCAACAGACTCAACAGACCCGATCAGAGCTGCTTAGCGAGCACATCAAGCGTCAACAACAGCAGTTGGCTCAGTTACAGCAGCCGATGCTGGATGTCGTCACGCTCTTGCACGGTATAGAGCAACATTTGCCAGCCGTGATGTTGCAGCGTGATCATGCGCTGACGCAAGCTGAGGCCGCACGGCAGACGTGGCAACGGCGACAGCAGCGTCTAGAGGCGATCCAAGCTGCACAGCAGCAATTACGACAACAACGCCAGCATCAGCAACAAGCTGAACAGGTGTTACGCGACGACATGGAGCAAGCACGACTGGCGTGGCAGGGCTGCAAGGCAGCGCTTGAGCATTTGGCTGAGCAGTTTCGGCAACTGAATCGGCAGCCGTTGCTGGAGATCAGTGGTGAGGTTGCTCCGCGTGAACAACAGTTAATCACCATCACTGCACAGTTGGCGCGGCTGGGTGAGTTAAACTTGGCCGCACCAGCGGCGCTTACGGAAGTCAGTGAGCGGCATCGCGAATTGACGCATCAAATGCAGGATTTGCAGCAAGCGGTGCAGCAATTGGAGCAAGCCATGCAGCAGATCGACCGTGAAACGCGTAGTCTATTTATGCAGACTTTTGATCAGGTCAACAGCGAGCTACAGGTACTGTTCCCCAAAGTGTTTGGTGGCGGCGAAGCGTGTCTGAGTTTGTTAGAGGATGATTGGCAGTCTGGTGTGCGGCTGATGGCACGACCACCGGGCAAAAAAAATAGTAATATCAGCTTACTGTCGGGTGGTGAAAAAGCACTGACCGCGCTGGCATTGGTATTTGCGATTTTTCGGCTGAATCCTGCGCCATTTTGTCTATTGGACGAAGTCGATGCACCCCTTGATGACGCCAATGTGGCGCGTTTTTGTCATTTGGTGCAAGAGCTTTCTGGGCAGGTACAGTTTATTTTTATCAGTCATAACAAACTAGCCATGAGTATGGCGCGTCAGTTATTGGGTGTCACGATGCCCGAAGCGGGCGTGTCACGGCTGGTTGCGGTGAATCTTGAGCAAGCCGCTGCGTTTGGACCTCTACAGGAGTAACACATGGATATTCTGTTTGCGCTAGGCATTGCATTGGCGCTGATCATGATTGCAGTCGGTGTCTATTTGTTTTTATTTAGTCGTAAGCCCGTGGATCCGTCTGCTGCTGAGGCTGCTTTATTAGATAGGCCTGATGCAGTGGTAGACGGTCGACCGCCTGTTATGCCGCGTGCAGATCGCGCGCGTCATATGCAAGATACCAATGCAGATGCCGTGTCGCACTATCCAACAGCAGCACCAGATAATCAGGATGAGCCTGCGGCGATTGAGGATGATGTATTTGCCAATATCAAGCCACAACAGGCGCGTGAGGAGCCTGTTGCCATGCATGTGCAGTCCATAAATGCACAGCCAGATCCTGTGATCGTAGCGACGCGTGAGTACGCACCTGAGCCATCGTCGTCGCGGGTGGATGATAGTTTGGACAGCATGCTAGATGATTTAGATCAAGCGACAGCCAAGCTGATTCCACCAGTTGAGCGTGGTGAAGTTGCTGAGTGGCAGGGTGATAGCGCGTTACTAAATGCCCATATCGAAGATCAAGCCCGCCGCGATGATGAGAGTCCTTTGGCGCAGGCTGAACACGTGGTTGCGTTATATATGATTCCAACGCAAGGCCGCAGCTTAGAAGGTGCGCGAGTATTGAGCCTGCTCCGGCAGTATGGCTTACGTTTTGGTGAAATGTCGTTGTTTCACCGTTTTGCTGAGTCTTCGGGTGAGGGCGGCTTGATGTTTAGTGTATTGCGCTATACCTCCGAAGGTCCACAAGGCTTTGATTTAGAAACATTACCACAAGAAAAGCTGGATGGTTTGGCGTTCTTTTTGGCGTTGCCGAATGCTGAGGCGGTCAACGGCTACGACATGATGGCGAGTATTTCGAGCCTACTGGCGCGGGACTTTTCGGCGCATTTGTATGATGAAGAGATGAATCCCTTTACCAAGCAGCTCAAAGCCCACTATCGGCATGTGGTGTTGGAGTTTAAGCCGAACGCCTAGATTTTGTTAAGTCAGCAGGGCGACATTAATTGTCGCCTTTTTTATTGTTTGCTAGAGCCAATCTATCTGTCCACTGTATACTGTGTGGTATTGAACAGAGCATCCAATGGGCAACGCCACATGACCAAACAAGCTGATTTATTTGCCGAGAATTCGAGGCCAAACATCCCCGTTGAGGCCGAGATCGTCGCTCAGATGCGCCAACTGATTCGATTACTGGAGCAGCATAATCACGCGTACTACGTCATGGATGCGCCGACGATTAGCGATGCCGAATACGATCACTTATTTCACAGCTTAAAAAACCTCGAACAGCAACATCCGCAGTTCATCCAACCGGATAGCCCAACCGATAAAGTCGGCGGCGCGGCGTTGGCACAATTCAACAGTGTCAGTCACGCAGTGCCGATGCTGTCGCTCGGTAATAGCTTCGAGTTTACTGATTTACAGGCCTTCGATCAGCGCATCCGTGAGCGGTTACCGAATCAAAATATCGAATATGAGCTTGAACTCAAGCTAGATGGTTTAGCGGTGTCTTTGATTTATCAGCATGGTCAGTTGATTCAAGCCGTAACCCGTGGCGATGGCGAAACGGGTGAAGATATTACTCATAATGTACTGACCATTCGCAATTTGCCAAAGCGCTTGGCTGGCCAAGCGAATGTGGACACAGTGCCTGCCTTGCTAGAGGTGCGAGGTGAGGTTTTGATGCCTAAAAAAGGCTTTGAAAAACTCAACCGAGAAGCGGCCGCCAAAGGCGACAAAACCTTTGCCAATCCTCGCAATGCCGCCGCTGGTAGTTTGCGCCAGCTGGATCCCAAGATTGCCGCCAGTCGGCCATTGGCGTTTTATGCCTATGGTGTGGCACGTTGTGAGCCAGCCAATAACAACCCCACTCAATCTGAACAGTTGCAGTGGTTGACTGGTTTTGGTTTTGCGATTGCCGAGCGGCAGTTTGTGGTGCACAGCATTGATGAGGTACAGGACAAATACCAGCAAATTTTGACGGAGCGCCCCCAGCTTTCGGTCGAGATCGACGGCATGGTGGTCAAGGTCAATAGCATGCGGCAGCAACAACAATTGGGTTTTCTCAGTCGTGAGCCACGCTGGGCCACTGCATATAAATTCCCTGCTGAATCGGCGATCACCACGGTTGAGCAGATCGACTGGCAAGTGGGACGTACTGGCACTTTGACCCCCGTGGCGCGACTCAAACCCGTGTTGGTCGGCGGCGTGACGGTCAGTAATGTGACGCTGCATAATATCGGTGAAATCTATCGGCTGGATGTGCGGTTGGGCGATACCGTCAGTGTGCATCGCGCGGGTGATGTGATCCCCAAAGTCGAAAAAGTCTGGCCTGAGTTTCGGCCAGAAGCAGTACAAGGCAATGACCAGCATGTGCGCTTACCCAGCGAGTGTCCAGTCTGTCAGTCACCCGTGGTGATGCCAGAGGGTGAAGCCTTGGCGCGTTGTAGTGGCGGCCTGTATTGTCCTGCGCAACGGGTCGAAGCGATTCGGCATTTTGTGTCACGCAAGGCGCTGGACGTGGATGGTTTAGGCGAGCGCTGGGTCGAAGGCTTGCAGCAGATTGGTTTGCTGAATGATGTATCAGACTTATATCACCTGTATCAGCATCGAGAGCAGCTACTGAGCCTTGAGAAGATGGGCGAAAAATCAGTGCAAAACCTACTTGATGCACTTGAAGCCAGTAAGCAAACCACCTTGCCCCGTTTGATTTTTGCACTGGGCATTCGTGGTGTTGGTGAAAATACGGCTCGCATGTTGGCTGATCAGTTTCAGACCCTTGACGCCATCATGACGGCGGATATTGAGTCACTACAAAAAACCCCAGATGTCGGTCTGGTGACTGCTGAGTGGGTTTTTGATTTTTTTCGCGCACCGCATAACGGCGAAGTAATCAAGCGGCTATTGGCGGCGGGCATTGCGTATCCAGCCCCCGCACCACGCACACGGCAGCCACTGACGGGTGAAAGCTGGTGTGTGACGGGGACATTGGCGCAGTTTAGCCGCGATCAAGCCACCCAAATGCTACAAAGCCTTGGGGCGCGAGTATCGGGCACTGTATCGAGTAAAACCAAATGCGTGTTGGCGGGCGAAAAAGCAGGCTCTAAACTGGCCAAAGCCGCACAACTGGGTGTGGCCGTGATGAACGAGGTACAGTTTGTGGGCTTTTTGGCTGACTATGGCGTGGATGTAGGACTGTTTGAGTGAGATCCGCAGCGGTCTGGGTGAAGTAGCAACCCAGACCAACGCTAAGCACTCTTAGGCTGCTGCTTGGCCAGATAGAGCACCAGAAACCAACCTGCCAACGCCAACAGAATCACCAGCCATAGCTGATGCGCTTGACCACTCAACGCGCTGTAATGCCATGGTGTGATGGCATGTGCATCGAGTGGGTGTCCGGTTAGGCTTACGGTTTTCCATGGCCAGATGTGCGGCAGTGATGCAATGATAAACCCAAACAGAGCGGCAAAGGTGGCCGCACGATAATGCTCAAACAGCCAGCCCAATACATGCGAAAACATCAAAATCCCTGAGCCAGCCCCCAGCGCGAAACTGCCGACATACAGCAGGTGTAGGCTTTTGACCGCGTCAATCAACGGGGCGTACATTCCCATCACCAATAGCAAGAAGCTACCGGAGATACCCGGCAGGATCATCGCACAGATTGCAATCGCACCCGCGATGAAAAATGTCAGCGCGGTCGGATCTGCGACACTCGGCATCCATGCCCCAAGTGCATACGCCAAAAATGCACCCAGTAACATGTAGGCCAGTAGATTGAGCCGCCATGTGGTGACTTCACGATAGACGATGATGGCAGAGCCTGAGACGAGGCCAAAGAAAAATCCATACAGTGGGATTGGGTAGCTCAATAGCAGCCAGCTAATCACGTAGGTCAGTAATAAAATGCTGGTCAGGATGCCAGCCAATAGACTGGCCAAAAACACGGCATCCACGGCGCGTAGAACGGCCAGTGCACCGTCACGGCGAAAAACACCCCACAGCCGCCAGTCAAAAGAACGTAAACAATTAATTAAGCGTGCATAAATGCCAGTAATAAATGCAATCGTTCCACCGGAGATGCCCGGTACGATATCAGCTGCACCCATGGCAATGCCACGAAGATAAATTTGCCACGGTTGCATCATGTCAGCAGGCTCAGCACTTAAAAATCATCGCAAATATACGATATAGACAGGCACAAAAAAAGGCTTAAACCGTAAGGGTTTAAGCCTTTTTTAACATACAGTATCGTTAAATACCATATGGACTTATCAAATTGGTGGGTCGTGCGGGGTTCGAACCCACGACCAATTGATTAAAAGTCAACTGCTCTACCAGCTGAGCTAACGACCCGTTCAGTGGGGCGTATATTAGCAGGATTTATTATTATGGCAAGTGCTTTTTAGATTGACTGCCTAAAAATCCAACGTTTACGATAAAAAACCGCTTTTCAGCGGTTTTTTTAAGCAGATTTCGTCGAATTTTGCTTAGAAACGATACTTGGCTTGCTGGATGTTATCAAACACTTCGGCCGTGACGGGCGTGTAACTATTGCTGCTCGGCAGCCAGACTAACAAGGGGTCATCGGTTTGTGCTGGATCAAAACCGTGCTTTTTCAGGTTGTTTTTTTGGTATTTGAAGGTGCCTGTAGTCTCCATTTGTGCTTGTAAGCGAATGAACACGGGTATGGCATACGCAGGCAGGTTTTTTTTGCAGAAGCTGAGCAATTCAGCATGGTCATCTGCGCTGATCTGCTGGCCTTCGTGTGGGGTGATCGCACACATACCTGCGCGACCATTGGTGTTGGCGATTTCGACCCCATAGACCACTGCTTCAGCGACTTTTGGATGCTCGGCGATGATGTTTTCGACCTCAGTGGTGGAGACGTTTTCACCTTTCCAGCGGAAGGTATCACCGAGCCGATCAACGAATTGTGCATGGCGGAAGCCAATATCACGGATCAAATCGCCAGTATTAAAGTAGCTGTCGCCTTTGGCGAACACGTCCTGGAAGACTGAGGCTTTGCTTTTTTCAGGGTCGGTGTAGCCATCAAACGGTGATTTTGCGGTGATTTCACCGAGCAATAGACCTGCTTCGCCCTTACTGACTTTAATCATGAAGCCGTTGCTGTCACGCATCGGTTGTTCGAGCTCTTTGTCGTATTTGACAATTGCATAGGGCAGTGGTGAGAAGCCAACAGTATTTTCGAAGTTAAAGATGTTGCTAAAGCCGACATTGCCTTCGCTGGATGCATACAGCTCATATACTTCGCTGACCCCGAAACGCTGCTTAAACTTGCCCCAGATATTAGGACGCAGACCGTTCCCCATCATTTTACTGACCCGATGCTGACGGTCAGTACCTGCCTCTGGTGTTTCCATCAGATAGCGGCATAACTCACCGACATAGGCGATAGAGGTCGCATCAAACTTACGTACATCTGACCAGAATTGGCTGGCTGAAAACTTACGTCGCAGCGCGATACCGCTGTTACCAGCCAGTACCGCTGACCAACAGGCGACCATCGCAGTGGCATGATAAAACGGCAAGGTGACATACATGATGTCATCTTCGCCCAAGTCCATGATGTGGCCAAGTGTGCCGTAGGCTTTCATCCAGCGGCCATGGTTAAACACCACGGCTTTGGGCAGACCAGTGGTGCCGGAGGTATAGATGTAAAAGAGGCCATCACCGTAAAACACATTATTGGTGGTCGGTGGATTAAATTGTGGATAGCTTTTGATCAATGCACCGAGGTTCTTATAACCTGAAGGTGCTTGACCTGCATCTTTGCGAGTGTCTTGATCAGCAAACCAGTGCAGGCGACTGGGGTCAACTTCTAGATCGCCAATAATCTCTTCCATCGGACGCAGCAGTTCAGCACCGATCACGACGATTTTGGGCTTGACCAGATTGATGCTGTGCGTCAGCACTTTACCGGTTTGTGAGCTGTTCACGAGTGCCAAGGTTACGCCGATTTTGGCACAGGCGACGCCAAGGGCAAGCAGTTCAGGACGATTTTCAATCAGTACAGCAACGACATCGCCTTTTTTTAAGCCTTGAGCTAAAAAGTAATGCGCAAGCTGGTTAATCCACTCATTAAATTGTGAGTAGGTCAGTTGCATGTCTTGGTACAACAGCGCGACACCGTAGGGATTGGCACGTACTGATTTTTCAAACGCCCAGCCTAGACCCATCGCTTTGGTTTTGCTGGTATTATTGGCTAAAATCAATCCTTTGATGACGTGGGGTAGCTTTTTTAGCAGTTGTGGCGCCCGCTTGGCAATATCCGTTAAGGTAATCACATCTTGATGATTGGTTTGGCTCATGAATCAGAGTCCTTGTTTGGGTGAGGGTTTAGCGGTCATCAAGTGAAAAACCGACTAATCCTGAGTCACCTGTGTTGGGGGATTAAGCTCGTGTCTAACCTTAACCATTGAGGCTCAAATCAGCAAGCATTCCAGCAGGAAAAAACAGCTTTTTTTGCATTAATAAGGGTGTTTATTTGCAGGCTTGTGATTGTTTTTTAAAATAAAAAGCCACCCAGTGTGTGGGTGGCTAATTTGGACTAGAGAGGCTTATTTGCTCTCAGCCGCCGTTGCTTTTTTTGGAGGGCGACCGCGTGGGCGACGTGGGCGACGTGATTGATCCCCTTCAGCATCTGCACCGATCACCTCATCCTCAGCACCATCTAGATGCTCGGCATTGGGACTAGCGGGTTCCGTTGCGTCAGCTATCGCTGCTACTGGAGGCGCTGGCTCTGCTGTGACAGCATCTTGCTCCTGCGTTACAGCAGTCGTTTGTGGCTCATTAGCAGGCGTGCTGCTAGCCTGTGATTTGAGCTGTTGCAGTGCCTGTAACGCGGCAAGGAATGCATCGACCACGCGACCTTCACTCAGTAGGTGTTGGCCTTGCTCACCGAGGGTGGCACGTACCACTTGGCCGACTGTGCCTTGTAGGTTGACGGCTGCTGTGCTGACCACCTCGACACTCGGTGCCTCTGTCACGCTGGCGACGGGCGGTTCAGTGTCCATGCTACTGGCCGCTGCGACGGGTTCAACGGCTGCGACTGCTTGTTGCCGACGACGCTCACGTGGGTCATTGGCTGCCCGCACGGTTGGTTCTGGGGGCGCGAGTGGCAAGAGCTCGACGGCCACAGGAGGTGCGGGTAGCTCAGTGGCTACTGCAGGCTCAGTGACTGCAACGCTTGTGGCCGTTGCTGTGTCAGTGACGAGTTGTTGCTGTAGTAGCTGCTCACGCTGCTGTAGTGCGGTAAGGAACGCCTCGACCACACGACCTTCACTCAGCAACGCTTGACCCTGTTCTGCAAGGACAGCCCGCACGAATGCACCGACTGAGCCTTGTAGCTCAGGTACTGTTGCGGTGGTTTTTGGTGCTGCCACTTCCTGCACAGTCGCTTCTTCTGGTGTGGTCACCGCTTCTGGTGTGCTCACTGCAAGCACTGGCTCATCCAGACCCAGTTCACGGCGACGGCGACGCTCACGTGGGTCGTTTAGGGCGCGAACGACGGGACGTGATTCACGATCATCGCTTGGTGGCTGATCGCTGATCGTTTCGCTGGGAAGGCTCGCCGTGGTGGCTTCAGTCACCGTCACCGGTTCAACGGCTACTTCAGCAGGCGCACTGCTGGCCGCCACGTCATCCAACTGGATCAGGGCAGGTTCAGCCACCATCGAGGCAGGCGCATGATCAATCACATGTACCACGACCTCTTCTGGGTTGCTGCTCTGTTCCGGTACAGCACTCACATCAGCACGAGTGCTGACCAAATGTGCTGGCGGGGTAAAGCCCGTATTGTTGTCTTTATGACTTTCAGCGACTGCTTGGCTTTGATCAAGCACACTTGGATCACGCTCGCGTGAGCCACGACTCGGTCGATTGCTGTTGCGATCACGCCGAGGTAGTGCCTGTGCTGGCTCAGCATTTTGGTTGCTGCTGCTGGCATTATTGCCATTTTGGCTGGCATCGTTTGGCCGCTGTTGTTCACTGTTGCGACGGCGTGAAGGCTTGCCCGTATCGTTGTTATTCGACTGCTCGACTGGCGCAGCTTGCGTGTCAGCGGGTGGCTGCGTCGAGGTGTTTGCGACACTCTCATCACGGCCACGACGGTTGCGATTGTTGCGTGGGCGTGTATTTGGGTTGCCGTTGTTAGGCGCTGAACTTGCACTGCTTTGTTCTGGCCGTGGTCGGTTCGGACTGGCTGGAGCAGGTTCGCTGGCCGCGCCGACATTACTACTCGATGGTGTGGTGTAGGCGTTGTTGACTGGCGTTTCGGCAGGCGCCGCGACAGGCGCAGCTGTTGTGACACTGACACTAGGCTGAAGATGACCGTGCTGACCACGGCTGACGGCACCTTGATTGACCAAGGCTTCGATACTGGCCGCCGCATCTTGTGCGCTGATGCTATCGGTAGTCTTGGCTTCACGTGTGGTGAACAGATTGGCGAGCCAAGCTGCTTGCGCAGGCACTTCAGTGACGGGTGCGACTATTGCCACAGGGGCTGGAGTTGCCGTTGCCGCAGCAGGTGCTGGTGTCGGTTCCGCTGGCCGCGCTGGTTTTTGAGGGGTTGATTTTGGCGCAGTGGGTTTGTTGGTGGCCGGTTCAGCGAGGGCAGGGTCTTGCTGCCAGTCAGTACCGTAACCCAGCTGAAGATGCTCTTGGCTAAATTCTGCCAAGCGTTCGTAGCTGGCTGGTGCAAAGCCTTCACGATTGTATTGGATGTGATAATGCGGTGATTCAAGGTGTGGATGCGGCAACACGGTGATCCGCACCCGACTGCTTTGTTCCAGATAGACCAGAGAATCACGTTTTTCATTCAGTAAGAACGCCGCGATTTCGACGGGTACTTGGATTTGTACTTCACCTTGACGCTCACGCAGCGCGATTTCTTCGATACTGCGCATGATCGATAGCGATAGTGAGCGTAAATCACGAATCACACCCGTGCCATGACAGCGTGGGCACATGTAACCGGTCGACTCTTCTAGCGATGGACGCAGGCGTTGCCGACTCATTTCCATCAGGCCAAAGCGTGACAGTTGTCCGAACTGAATGCGCGCACGGTCATATTGAGTCGCGTCTTTTAAGCGTTGTTCAACGGTGCGTTGATTGCGCTCTTTGTTCATGTCAATAAAATCGATGACGATCAAGCCGCCCATATCACGTAAGCGCAATTGACGGGCGATTTCGTCGGCGGCTTCGAGGTTAGTGTTATAGGCAGTATCTTCGACATCTGCACCGCGTGTGGCTTTGGCCGAGTTAATGTCAATCGAGACCAAGGCTTCGGTTTGGTCGATCACAATCGAACCACCGGAGGGTAGTTTCACTTCACGCTGGTAAGCGGTTTCGATTTGGCTTTCAATGCCAAAATGCGCGAACAGCGGCTCAGGCGCCGTGAATTTACGAATCTTATCGACCTGATGCGGCATCACTTGCTGCACGAATAGCGCGGCTTCGTTGTAGGCGGCTTCATTGTCGATCAGCACTTCAGCGATGTCATCCCGCAGATAGTCGCGCACTGCACGTGTCACCACACCTGCTTCTTGGTGAACCAAGAGTGGCGAAGGGCCTGACTGGGCGCGTTGTTGGATTTGTTGCCATAGATTGACCAAGTGGTCGAGATCGAGTTGCAGCTCTTCTTGGCTGCGGCCAATCCCTGCGGTACGCACGATGACACTCATGGCGCGTGGCAGGTTCAGATTGGCGAGGATTTCTTTCATTTCCTCACGCACAGTCCCAGAGATTTGGCGGCTAATACCGCCGCCTTTCGGATTGTTTGGCATCAACACCAAATAGCGACCTGCCAGCGAAATAAACGTCGATAGGGCAGCGCCTTTATTGCCACGTTCTTCTTTTTCGACTTGTACCAGCAGTTCAGTGCCTTCGGTGATCAATTCACGCACGTTACTGGTGGTGCGCGGATCAGCACGCAAGTAGGCAGGGGAGATTTCACGCATCGACAGGAAGCCCTGTCGATTTGCGCCATACTCGACAAATACCGCTTCAAGTGATGGCTCGACGCGAGTCACGCGACCTTTGTAGATATTGGACTTTTTTTGTTCGCGGGTGCGATTTTCAAGGTCAAAATCATACAGACGATTGCCATTAATCATCGCGACACGGATTTCTTCGGCGTGTGTGGCGTTAATCAACATTCTTTTCATACGTGTGACACCTTAGTGTGACACACACAAAACACTGCCCAGTTTCCGCTCTGGACACTGCAACCGTAGGAAGGGTTGTCTGGTTTGGACGGTTTTTCCCACAAGTCACAGTTTCTATTCGGCTGATCAACACAAGGTGCTGATCGGGACAAGCTGTACAGATGCACAGCCACTGAGGGAGGACTGGTGTATAAGCAGCGGTGTTGCAGTAAGTCATATCATGGATATGCTGCACGGTCAGTCTTTGGCGAGTCGCAACTGGGACGTGGCATTCGTCGCAGGGTAGTCGGCGGATCGCGCCATAACTACATAGCTCTCTAGCGAAAGAACTGACACGGTTTCTGCCTAAACACGCAGCGCAACACTCAATCGGCGTGGCATCGTACGGGGTTTAGTGTATGTCAGTTTCGTTAATGGTCGGCGACAGGCCGAACCAGATGACCACTGGGCGGGTTTTTTCGTTTTGCTGCAATAAAGCAGCGAACTATTGCCTGTCCAGTGGGTTTTTGCCGATATAATGAGGCCTCGGCACGGGCGTATTCGTTAGGTCTACCGATTTATTCGGGACAACCGTGCGCTGACTATAGCAAACCTTTTTTCATTCGCATACGGTTCTCATGACGAATTCTCGCAATACTCGTAAACCCGCACCACCTTCGCGTGGTCAACATCGCCCAGAATCCGCATCTGCGGGTAAGATTCCTGTGCGCAAAAAATCGATTCTACACACCTCGCGGCCGAGCAGTCGGCCGCCCAAGTCTACGCAGCCTGCGCATAACCCAGAGCAGTACTTACAGGAGACGCTGGCGCAAGTGGCTGAGCTGCCAGATGGTCAGGATGACCTACAGGCTACTGAGCCTACAGAAGCGTGGCAACAGGTGACGTGGTTTGTCGTTACTGAATACCAAGAGGGGCAGCGGCTGGATAACTATCTGGTGACGCGCCTCAAAGGCGTGCCAAAAACGCGGATTTATCGACTGATTCGTGAAGGCGAAGTACGGGTCAATAAAGGCCGTGTGCGCGCTGATACTCGGCTACAGATCGGTGATCAAGTACGGGTTGCGCCGATTCGGCGGCACGTGCATCAGGATAAAACCGAAGTGGTGATTAGCGACGCGCTGGCGCAAGGGCTGGCTGCGCGGATTGTCTATGAAGACGAAGGCTTGATTGTGCTGGACAAGCCGTCGGGTATTGCGGTGCATGGTGGCAGTGGTATCGAGTTTGGGGTGATTGAAGCCTTGCGTCAGGCATTGGGTAAAACCTATCTGGAATTAATCCATCGGATTGATCGGGATACCTCAGGGCTGTTGATGATCTCGAAAAAACGCAGTGTGCTGAAAAAACTGCAAGATCATTTGCGTGATGGGCAGATCCGAAAAACCTACCAAGCGATTGTCAAAGGTCAGGTATTGCTGGATAAGCAGCGGATTAACGCGCCTTTATTGCGCTATGAATTGCCAAACGGCGAACGCCGCGTGCGCGTCGCCAATGAAGGCAAGCCCAGTCATACCGATTGGCTGGTGATGGAGCGTTTTAATGGTGCAACCTTGGTCGAGGCCAGTCCGTTGACGGGTCGTACCCATCAGATTCGGGTGCATGGCATGTCGATTGGCCATGCGATCTTGGGTGATGATAAATACGGCCATGAGCAATCCTCTCAAGTCGCCACCCCACGGCGCTTGTGTCTGCATGCTGCACGATTGCAGATTCCTGACTATCCCCTGATCACTGCACCCTTGCCAGATGACATGCAGGCGGTACTGGACGAGTTACGGCAGACTCAGTCGAGTCGAAAGCCGACTTCAAAGGCAACAGGATCATAGATGATGTTTGAGCAAATGCCAAAGCTAGTGATTTTTGATTGGGATGGCACCCTGATGGATTCAGTCGGGCAGATTGTGGACAGTCTGCTCTTTGCAGCGGCACAGCATCAGATCGCACTGAGCGCCGATGCGGCCAAAAATATCATTGGCCTTGGCTTACCAGAGGCGATGGCGGTGTTGTTTCCATTGCATCCACAACTGCACACCGAGCTGCAAGCGATGTACGCCACACACTATGTGCAGCATAGTCAGCAGACGCCATTGTTTGAGGGAGTTGAGTCGTTACTGGCGCAATTACAGCAGCAAGGTACGGTGTTGGCCGTCGCGACGGGTAAAAACCGGAGCGGCTTAGATCGGGTGTTGGCCTATTCAGGGATTGCGTCATATTTTAGCGTGACGCGCTGCGCCAGCGAAACCCACTCCAAACCGCATCCAGAGATGTTGCAGCAGATTTTACACGCGACTGGTGTATCGGCTGACCAAGCAGTGATGATTGGGGATACCAGTTATGATCTGGAGATGGCACAACAGCTACAAATGCCACGTATTGGCGTCAGCTATGGTGTGCATTCGGCTGATATTTTGCATAAATACCAGCCGCTTGCGGTAGTGGATGATGTGGCAGGATTAGCGCAGTTGTTTTAGTCCAGATCAGGTGTTGAGGCGGCGGCGTATCAGCCAGCCCATACCCGCTAACAGCAGTACACCACTGCCTGCTAAGCTGGTGTAAATCGCTGTTTTATAAGGTCGCAGTTGGGGTTTGATGTCATGCCAAACGTAGTGGAGTTGGCGCATTTGCGCTCGATCAAACGCTGGCTCAGGGCAGTGTTTACCAAAATCAGCACCCCAAGCGACATACGCGCCGTGGTTGAGATAGCGTTGGTAGTAGCCTTGCACTGCCACAAGGTCAGTTTGTGCCATCCATTGTGAGGCGTGGCATAAAGTGGCCGCAAAGGCTTGGCTACGCGGTGGTAGGGAGTCAGCAGCTTGATTGGCCAGTTCTGCGGCGATACTGCGATAGTGCCAGCGCACGTTTGGCTGTGCTTTGCTGTGTTGCTGGCGTTTTAGTTCATCGGTGGTGACCCAAGCGTCTTTTGCAGCATCGAGGCTATTGTCACTGCCAAAACTGCCATCCCAGACCGCATAGTCTGGAGAGTTTTCGTACCCGAGTAGCTCCAGACCCTGAGTGCGGGCGAGTGTGGCGGCCTCATATAAGTGCTTGGCGCGACTGATTGGCAGTTGCCAGCGGCTCTCGGCATCTTGCCGAGCATCGATATACTGTTGTGCGGCTGGTCGTCGTTCAGGTCGAAAATAAGCAGCTGCATGCGTATAGCGGCCATCGCGTAGTAGGCGGCGGCCGAGTAGCTCACGCATTCGCTGTGTATTCGGGACAGGATAATAACGGTCCTCTTCGCTGATTTTGCCATCTTGGTTGCGATCAGCCAATGCATTGTCATCGGGTGCGCTGATTTTTTGATCGACGTATTGTTTTAGCTCATCCACTGTGAGCACTCGTTCAGCGATATCGGCCACATCTTGCCAGTAGTATTCATTGGCTTGCCACAGTTGGTCGAATGCTTCCAAATAGTCGCCTTGATTCAGCGATAAAATTGCTTGCTCGGCTTGTACTCGACAATGCGGATTGAGCGTTTCGCTATCCCATGATGGGCTGTCACGATCACCCCAAACTTGATCCTTGGGAAAGGCTTGTGCTGCTTTAGCATAGGCCGCCCGTGCTTGATTGAGTTGTCCTGCCCGCAAGGCTGTTTTGGCACGTAACCACCATGCTAGCCCGCTATTGCCAAGTTTAGGCAGTAGCTCGGCGCTGCTGTCGTACAGGCCGTTTTGGTACAGCAGTGCGGCCAGTTTTTCCAGTTGTGCGGGTGAGCTGTTCAGTTGCGGCTGTGCCGCTAAAAGTCGAACCACTTGTTGATGTTGCTGGATTTCTGCTTCATTGAGCATGCCACCACTATTGGCATAGCCATAATTACTAAAGGTGCTCAGCAGCCATGCGACCAGCAAGCGCTGAACCTTAGGATTGCCGATCCGGCTTCGCAATTGTTCGGGTGGTAGGTTAATCAGTTGTTTGGCGATGAGTTTGAGTGACGCATAACCACTGTTGTCACCTTGCGCATATTGTTGTGCATACAGATCAATGGCTGTACCCCACGCGTCTGGTTGGCCATCTTGTCGAAGGTGTAGTCGAGCCTGTTCTCCAAGACTGCTGATGGCAAGGTTGAGTGGGTCGGCTGTACCAGCCATGACCTGTTGCTGGACTTTTGCGAAAGTTTGTAGCGATGCCGCAGGTCGTTCTTGTAGGCGATAGCTGCGCGCCAGACTGTATAACGCCCACAAACCATAAGGCTGCTGCTGATCTTGGGGCAGCGCCAGCACGTGTAAAAAATAATTCTGTGCCAGTGTTAGTTGCCCTTGTTCAAAGGCGGCTGCACCGAGTAAGTACAGTTGGCTGCTAGCTGGAAACCTCTGTGTCGCTTGTCGTAGCTGAGCCTCTGAGAGCAAGCTGAGTTGTGGTCGTAAGGTTTGTAATTGGATAAACTGCGTTCGACTGAGCTGGTTTTTTTCAGTGGCCATTTGGGCGGATAGTGTTTCGGAGCCCTGCCAGCTATTGGTGGTGTCGCTAATTATCGGCAGTCCTTTCAGTGGTGTGGTCCAGTGAGTCATTTCGTATTGAAAGTTGGTTTCGGGCATTTCTTGCAGGACAGTGCTGCGATGTTCAAGTAAGCGCCACGCAAAATCAGGGCCGCAGGCTTGACTGTTGGCGGCGAGCAATAAGCTAGTGCACAGCATGACTGGTCGTACATGAGGCAGTAGTTTAAAATGATAGTGGCGTGGCATGATTAAAAATGCTCGATGAATGTAAGTTGTCGCAACGTACCCAGCCTAAAATTTGGCTGTTGCCAGCTGCAAGAATATGGTGCTGTCGCTGTGGATTCAGCTGTAATTGTAATCCATCAGACTGTATTTTTAGCTGATAGGGTGACCGTACATCAGCAACTGTGCAGGCTTGACCTTTTAACTGAATGGCTGTGGGCAATATTGCGGGCAAATCGCCAAAACTAACCAGCTTGAGATCGTAGAGCCCTCGCGTGGCAGCGCTTGCTTGTACTTGCAGTTGTGCATGCAATGGCTGCTGTGCGATGACGGCTTGTAGTGTCGACCATGCCCATGCGCGTTGGTCGTTGGGTAGCGGTAAACGAAACCAGACCCAGCCTTTTAGTTCAGGTGGCGGCTGTTGTTGTACTTGTCGGATCAGTTCGGCGACCGCGCGTGGATCGACCGTATATTCTTGCCGAGCACCTGCTTCGGGCAGCGTGATTTCACTTTCTACAGCACCACTTGCCGTCATCCCTGCACCGTAGGCGGGTAACGCCACATAAAAAGGCCGTCGGGCTTGACGCTGATAGCGGCGAATCCATGCGACAGCTTGTTTTGGATTAAATAAACCCTGAGTCAATGGATTGACCGCATGTACTTGTAGCACCGTGTGGTCAGTGAGTTGTCGCAGGGATACCAGCGCGGGCTGACTGAGCCATGCTGGCAAGACGGTAATACTGAGGCTGAGTGACGCCGGTAGCTGCTGCCGTAGTCGGCGTAAAAACTCGACATAGTCGGCCAGTTTGGCACTACCACAATCATAATCGATCTCTAAGCCTGTCAGTTTTATGGGGTGTTGTTGCCACGTTTGGGTCAGGTGTTTTAACTGTTGCAACATCTGCGGTGTATTTAGCGTGTTTAGTTTGCCATCTAGGCGCACCACCGCGATGACGGGGCGTTGATCTTGCTGTAAGCGCTGCATATCGACTTTGGTGGTGATCCAGCCCTCTTGAGGATGTGCTTGAGCAGCTAAGATCCGCAATTGACTAAAGCTGGTCTGACTGCGTTGCAAGGCAATGTCATGTTGCGCGGTCCATTGTCGTTGCCAGATATACGCCTGTTGTTCGAATGGCTGCATGGGTGTTGGTGGCTGGCAGGCGCTGAGGATACTGCACAGTATGCCAACCAACACCAGTCGGTCGCGTATGCGTCGACTCAAAGCAGCACACCATCGAGCAGCAGTCGAAAGTCAGCGGCCATTTGTTGCGTGGCATGGTACGCGCCGCGATTGATCGAAGTCATGTTGATAAAACCATGACTTTGCCCTGCAATTCGCCGCATCAGACACGTTGTTCCGGCTTGACGTAACGTGCGACCATAGATTTCTGCTTCATCCCGCAGTGCATCTAGCGCTGCTGTCACGATTAATGCGGGCGGTAGGTCGGCATGATTGAGTGCGTAAATGGGTGACATGCGCGGGTCAGTGGGCGAATGTTTCTCATCTGGGTTATAGCGTTGATAGGCTTCGGCCATCGCATCACACGTTAAAAATAAACCATCGCAGTAGTTCTTTTTCGACTCAGTCTGCATATAAAACTCAATAACTGGATAAATAAGCAGCTGTGCAGCAGGGCACTCAGCCTGATTGGCCAGAGCGACACTCACTGTTGCGGCCAGATTACCACCGGCACTATCACCACCGACTGCAATTTTAGTGCGATCCACCTGCCAGTGATCAGCTTGCGCAAATGCCCAGCGTACCGCAGTCACCGCATCGTCAAAGGCCGCCGGAAATGGATGTTCTGGGGCAAGTCGATAGTCGATACTGAGGACATTCATGCGGCCAAAGCGACACAGTATGCGGCAGGGCTCATCATGTGTATCCAGATCACCAACGGTAAAGCCACCACCATGAAAAAACACCAATAGCGGAAAGCGTTGCTCCGTATTGAGTGCCGCCAGTGGACGATACAGTCGTGCATTCATCAAGCCCGATTCGCCGACAAACTGCAAGTTACTGATATGTCCGACGAGCGTGGGTCGCCCGCGAATCGCCGCGATTTCTTGGCGTAAACGCAGTCGATTTTGTACAGGATCACTGCGATCAGGCCGCTGGCTGGCGCGCAGCTCACGCACCGCAAGAATCGTCCGCAGCGATGGGTCAAGATCAGGGTAGTGATTGGGTGCTTTGAGCCATTTGGCCAATTGCTCGTGGGCGGCTTGTGGCAAGAGCATCCCTGCCAAGCGGGCAGCAGTACCGTGTAGATGATCAAGTGAGCGGTAGTAGCGTGACATCCTTGCACCTCCGTATCAGATGGTTCGATCATTCAGTACAGATCTGAAGCGGGCTGTACTGGGACGAGATGACAATCTGGCGGATATTGTTGACCGACACACCAACCGCTGCTGTCGCTTAGTTCAGTGGTTGGTGCAATGGCCGTACCAAAGATCCCAAGCCCCGTGTGGTCATAAAGCGTTCAATCCAACTGCGAATCACCGCTGGGTTGTCGATCAGTAGGATCTCAGCCAGTAGTTGCTGCGCGTCACGCATATCGATATTGCAGATGGCTTTTCGGACTTTGAGCAAGTTGGCTGCGCTCATGGACAATGCATCAAATCCCATCGCCGCAACCAAAATCGCCGTGGCGGGCTCGCCGGCCATTTCACCACAAATACTGACCGGTTTATCCAGCTCACGGCATTTTTTGACGATCATGTCTAAGGCTCGAATCACTGCGGGGTGATAGTGATTATATAGGCTGGCCACCCGTGGATTATTACGATCTACCGCCAGTAGATATTGGGTTAAATCATTAGAGCCGACCGAGAAGAAGTCAACCAAACTGGCCATATCTTCGAGTTGAAGCAGCATGCTCGGCACTTCGATCATCACGCCGATTTTGGGGCGATTGATTTTGACTTGCTCTTCTTGCTGCACTTCTACCAAAGCACGTTCAATCAAATATAAACACTCTTCGACTTCACTGATGGTCGTGATCATCGGTAATAAAATATGCAAATTATTCAGGCCAATGCTGGCCTTGAGCATGGCGCGAATTTGTGCGGAAAAAATCTCAGGATGATCAAGCGTGAAGCGAATACCACGCCAACCCAATGCAGAGTTTTCTTCTTTGATTGAAAAATACGGTAAGTCTTTATCTGCGCCAATGTCCAGCGTGCGCATCACCACGGGTTTATTGGCAAAATGACTGAGTTGTTGCCGATAAATAATCCGTTGTTCTTCCTCGCCCGGAAAGCGCTCACGCAACATAAATAGCATCTCGCTGCGATACAAGCCGACCCCTTCAGCGCCACGCTGTGTGCCCCGAATCACGTCGATCATCAGTCCTGTATTGACTTGCAATTTGACGTGTTGGCCATCGGTGCTGATGGTTTCGCGGTTTTCGTAAGCGTTCAGATTTTTCGTGGCTTGTTGTTCCTCGCGCAGCACTTCACGGTAGCGTTGCCGTAATCGGCGTACCGGATGTACGAATACCCGTCCCTGATGTGCGTCAACAATCATTTCAGCATCATCAAGTTGCGTGATTGGCAGCTCAGTCACCCCAACGACCGTGGGAATGCCCAAGGCACGTGCCACGATGACCATGTGAGAGTTGGCCGCACCTTCGGTCGTGACAATCGCCGCGATTTTACTGATCGGCAATTCCACCAGTGCGGCAGTGGAGAGTTCTTCGGCGATCAAGATACTATCTTCGGCAAACTCCCGATGGTGCGTATCGGCAGTTTGCAAGCGTGCCAGAATTCGCCGCCCTAAATCGCGTAAGTCCGACACCCGCTCGCGTAAGTATTCATCGTCCATCTGGGCAAAATGTGCAGCATGACTTTCAATCACGCTGCGTACAGCACCTTGCGCCCAGCTGCCTGCCCGAATTTTTGTAGCAATCTCAGCGGGCATGGCGTTGTCGTCTAGCATGCGTAAATACACACTGAATAAGGCTCGTTCTTCGGCCATCAGCGAGTCTTGCATCTTGGTGTCTAACTCGCGAATATCATCACGCACCGATTGGACGGCCGTGTGCAGTAGTGCCAGTTCATCACCGATGTCTTCGGCTTGCCGATCAGGTACCAGATCAATGTCTGCGGGTGGATACACGACCACCGCTCGCCCAATCGCAATCCCGCCAGCACCTGCCACACCTTGAAAAATCTTGGCACTGGTCGGGCTGGCAGCGGCTTTACGAAACACATCGACTTGACCGACCGCGTGTGCATGCGCAATTGCGCCGGACAACTGGGCGCACAAGGTTACCAAAAAAGACTCAGCCGCCTCAGAAAATGCCTTGGCTTCGTGGTGCTGTACCACCATCACGCCCATGACCTTGCGCCGATACATGATCGGAATCCCTAAAAAGGCATTGTAACGCTCTTCACCCGTCTGTGGCAGATAGCGAAAACGCGGGTGCGAGGCAGCATTATCCAGATTAATGATTTCCTCACGCTGGCCAACCAAGCCAACCAAGCCTTCGCCAGTACTCAAAGACGCTTCACCGACCGAATCCGCATTTAAGCCTTTAGAGGCCATCAACACATAACGCAGATTGCGTTCATCTAGTAGATAGACTGAGCACACATCAGATTGCATCGCATCGGCAACCAGATTAACCATCAGCTCCAACGCATCATGCAGCGTTAAGGCCGCATCGACCTCCTGCACAATTCGTCTAAGCGTTTCAAGCTGCATGGTGATGGCTGGCATAGAGTAAACATTCCGATCAATGAGGGTGAGTATTAGGCACTTGGGTTGCTGTGTGCACTATTGGGCAAGCGTGCCGCCAGTTCAAGCAAGGCTTTACGATACACCTCGCGCTTGAAGGACACCACTTGTCCTAGTGGATACCAGTAACTGACCCACATCCAATGATCAAATTCAGCTGGCGACGTATTGTCGAGCCGAATTTCACTGGCCGAAGCGGTCAGTTGTAGCAAAAACCACTTTTGTTTTTGACCAATACAGACCGGTGCGCTGGCTTGGCGGATATAACGGTGTGGCAGCCGATAGCGTAGCCAGCCGCGCGTCTGTGCCAGAATTCGGACATGCTCAGGGGCAAGCCCAACTTCTTCGTACAACTCGCGATAGAGCGCTTGCTCCGGTGTTTCACCGTTCTTGATTCCGCCTTGTGGAAACTGCCACGCATTGTGTCCAATGCGCTTCGCCCACAAGACCTGCCCTGATGTATTGGCCAAAATGATACCGACGTTGGGTCGGAAACCTTCAGAGTCAATCATTTTGGCTACCTTAAAACCTGCTCATGCTTTGCCATGACACGGATGAAGCAACGTGCTAAATCGGTGAAGTATCACGGGGAAAGTCATGAAATTTGATATGATCTTACCGAATTTATCCGTACTAGCGGGCTAAGTTTTAGGTTTTTTTATGTTTACTGACACGAATGTTTGGAGTAATCGATGCAACTGGCCTTATTTGATTTAGATCACACCTTACTGAATCTCGATTCGGATCATGCGTGGGGTGAATTTTTGATCAGTCAACAGCACGTCGATGCGCTGAGCCATCGGGCGCGTAATGACCAGTTTTATGAGGATTACAAAGCAGGCACGTTAGATGCCGTGGCGTATAACGAATTTGTATTTGAGTTTTTGTCCCAGCATGATCTGCCGACTTTGACGCTGCTACATCAGCAATTCATGCAGCAGGTCATTTTGCCGGCACTGCGGCCACGCGGTCAGGCGGCGATTGCTCAGCATCGCGTGTTGGGGCATGAGATTGTGATCATTACCGCGACCAATGCATTCGTCACCGCACCGATTGCCACCGCGTTTGCGGTAGAGCAGTTGATTGCCAGTCAGCCAGAGTTGCTGCATGGGCGTTATACGGGCAAGCTGTTGGGTGAGCCGTGCTTTCAAGCGGGCAAATTGCATCATTTGCAGCGTTGGTTGGCTGGACGCGAGGTAGTAGAAAGCTGGGGCTATTCGGACTCGTTTAATGATCTGCCGTTATTAAATTTTGTTGATCATCCAGTGGCTGTTAATCCCGATACCCGCTTGCACGCGCATGCGTTGGCGCAGCATTGGCCGGTTGAAGATTGGTCTATTGTGTAGAAAAAATTAAGAATATACTGACGGCTTGTCTAAGCCGTCAGCGGTTGTAGCGCGTTTATTGGCTTTAAAATGAGCCTGGTAGTTTAATTAAAATCATCAGAAATAGGATCGAAAATGCTAAAGCAATTAAACCAAGCAGTGTCTTAAACAGCCGCCTGTTGAGTTTGGCATAGCTTTGTGGCGTGGCAGTTACAGCGTGTTCAGAGACTTGAGAGCGTGAATCAGACATGGGGTAGACTCCAAGAATAAGCTGGATAGGCATGACAGCACGCACCCCGTTTGGCGACATTGCTGCAAGCTGTAGTCTAAATTATTGGTTGGTCGTGGCTGAGTCATTCTTGTCTGACATGTTTAAGTAAAATTAATGATTCAAGAGGTGTTTGGGCTGTTCAGATGAATCTGTTCGCGCTGCCTTGTGGCTGATCCAGTCAACCAGTCCAGCAGCGGCGGATGACCGTGTGCGCTCGGGATGCCACACCATACCCAAGCGGCGCTGTAATGGCTCGACATCTGTTAGGGATAGCACGCTGAGCTCATCATTGAGTAATAATGTCTGTGGCAGCGCTGACCAGCCCAAGCCAATCGAGACCAACATCCGAATAGACTCTAGTGGATTAGTGGTCATGGTCGCTTGCGGTTTAAGTTGCTGCTGGGCAAATGCCGCCAGCGTGATTTGGCTGGTATAGGTGCTGGCACTCGGTAAAATTGCAGGGAATGGCAATAAATCCGCCAAGGCCAGATTTTTTGCTTGTGCCAAGGGATGAAACGGGGCAGCCACAAACAATAAGTCATCCAGCCAGATTTCTTGATAGGACAGCCGCGTATGGCGTTCAGGCGGCAAAGTCAAAAATGCCAGCTCCAGCTCACCAGCCAATACCGCCTGATGCGCTTGCTCAGAATCGACGAATCGAATCTCCAGCGCCACCTTGGGGTATCGCTGCACAAAACCTTTTAATAGTAAGGGTAGGTGATGCAGGCCAATGTGGTGACTGGTGCCAATGGTCAATCGACCCGCGATGTCTTGTTGCCCCTCATTCAAGCTACGCCGAATCTCCTGATAGTCGGCCAGCCAGCGTTCAGCTTGCGGTAAAAGGCGCAGTGCCGCCGCAGTGGGTTGAATCTGTCGGCCAATATGATCAAACAGGCGTACCTCGAGTTCTTGTTCGAGGCCACGCAGTCGCTTACTAATTGCGGGTTGGGTCAAATGTAATTGTTTGGCCGCTTTGGACACGGATTTTTGTTGCATCACTGCGATAAATGCTTGTAATCGTACAGTATTCAAAAGATTCTCCAGCTGTGGAAACGGCCGATTTGATCAGATTGATGTGGAAAATTTGCAGATATTTTGTCGATCACGCTGTAATTGCGATTGACATTATTCAGATTGGTGTTATCTTAACGCCAAGCCACAATATATAGACTTAACTGTCCGTATACATGCTTAATTGTTGAAAGTGTTCGTTTTGCCGCTGTCTAAGACCGCTCTGCCGATTGCCTCACCGATTAGTTCCATGTGTTCCCTGTGATGTGTCCCTATACATTCTGGCTTTCACGTGCATCCAAGCACAAAATTTTTAATGCAAAAAGGAGACATTCACATGTCAACTACTATCGGTACAGTAAAGTGGTTTAACGAAGAGAAAGGTTTCGGTTTCATTTCTCAAGACAATGGCGGCGGCGATGTATTCGTTCACTTCCGCGCGATTGTTAGCGATGGCTACAAAACTCTTGCTGAAGGCCAAAAAGTGTCTTTCACCGTAGAGAAAGGCCAAAAAGGCCTGCAAGCTGCTAACGTTACTGTTGTTTAAGACGACACTGCGTTAACTGTTTGATGAAAAACCGCCTTTTGTAGGCGGTTTTTTTATGTCTGCTATTTTTTATCTATGCAATCCAAAACCAATCCGCCACAGCGCATGGCATACTCAGCGCAATCCAAATCAATCATCATCGCAAGCCACTTCCATAGGGAATATGTTTAAGGAGTTGTCAGATGAGCGCCCCAATTTTTTTATGGGATCCTGTATTAAGCGAAGCATGGCCGAATAGCGTTGAACAGGCAGACGAATACCGTATTCAGTTGCGTGGGGTCGGGCATGATCACAGTCCGCGTGTTGATCATTTTGCCGAATTGCTAAAAGCCAAAGTCGCTGCTGAAAAAACTTTTGATGTAGATTTTAAACAAGATGGCTATCTTGAAAGCGCGTATTTGTTTAAACCACCGCACACCGCAGCACTGGTCAGTTGGGATTATTTTAAAGATGCTTATGCTGATCTGTTTTTTGTGCTGATGGTCGAAGCGGCGCGTGAAGCAGGACTGCTGATCTATGACACGCGTTCAGAATGGGTGTTTTTA
>JBBKWW010000005.1:0-5884 GCA_037969155.1 Moraxellaceae bacterium | reverse complement strand
CCCGCTTGCGCCCGCGTCGCTTTATATTCTGGCAAATAACGACCCGCTTGCCGCATCATCCACACTGGCGTGCAATCAACAGGTTCACGCAGCAGCGCACGCAGGAAACGATCATTTTTAAGCTCAGACACCGACAACTCCATGATCAACAGATCGACTTCATAGTGGTGTGGATCATAGCAAAAGCCAGCGCATCGCTGTAGCACAGCATTCAGACAATGATGTTAAAGCATGAAAAAAAGCCACTGACAATGCAGTGACCTTCCTAGGGGCTGTTGAATCGACAACGATTAGGCCGTTACCAATTCGTCACTCTCAGCTGCTGGCTCTGCCACTTTAGGCTGATAGCCAAACTTCGCAAAAATCCGTGCCTCGGCTTTCGGGTGAATATTGGCTTTGCTCAAGTCACCTTGATAGTGATCAAACACACGCTGATCCATCAATTTATACCACCACTGCGGAATCACCGCAGGCAATAACAACGATGCATAACCTGCTGGCAACTGTGGCACATTTTCAAAATGCCGCAAGGCTTGGAAGGCACGGGTTGGATAGGCGTGGTGATCCGAATGCCGCTGCAACTGGTACAAGAACAAGTTGGTGACCCTGCTGTTATTGTTCCAGCTATGCTCTGGCATGGTGCGTACGTATTTGCCATTGGGTAGTTTTTCACGCTTTAGACCATAATGTTCAAGATAATTAATCACCTCAAACAAGGTAAACCCATACACCGCTTGTGTGGCCAGAAAAGGGATCACTCGGCGACCAAACAACGCAATCATACTGGCGTGGAACACCGCCGCCATTGCCCAACCTTGCAATAACTCATTATCAATTGACCAAAATGTTTTGCCTTTGCGCTCTAAGCGACGAGTTTCAATCTCAATCGCGGATTGAAAGCTGCCCAGCACAGTACGCGGCCAAAACTCCCAAAAACTCTCACCCAAACGAGATGATGCTGGATCTTCAGGTGTGGCGACACGCTTATGATGACCATACGGATGCTCGACCCGAAAATGCACATAACCTGTTGGCAACAGCGCCAAATGCGACAGGTAATGATAAATTTTTTCAGACTTATGGCTCAATTCATGTGCGGTATTCAGTGCGATGCCATTCACCGCTCCAATCGACACCCCGAGCATAATTTGATCAATCAATGGCGTATTCTTACGACTCGCCGCATAGCCACCAATCAAAGTTGCCAAATATTGGGATGGAATATATGCCTTCACAATCCGCATATAGTATGGGTCGTTTTCGAGCTGCTCAATCACATCTTCGGAGTGATTGTCGCCATCTGCACCGACCCACTTATCAATCGCAGGAATCACGGCGTGCAGCATCACTGGACCAAACGCACTGAGCCAACGCAGTTTTTTAGGCGCAATCACATAACCAGTCGCCGCTACCACACCGATCAACGGTAGCGTAGGACTCAGTAACCACATATAACGCTTCTTATCCTTGAATGTTGCGACATCCTTGGCTTGGCTTTGCATCGCAGCAATTGGGGTTTTGGCGTTCATTGTAATCTACCTCATCAGCACACTAAGAGCATGCCGATGATTATTACTGAGCAAATGTTCGGATAACAGCATCCAGCGTCCACAAATATTGCGTTAAACGCCATATTCCGTCACTTTCCAATATAAAAAACCGTCAAAGTCCAGCTTAAATGCTGGTTTACTCCACTGCGACTGAAACGCCGACCGCGCCACTGTGAAAACGCAACTGGGTATCTGGTGTTTCGATCAGCTCTCGCTCAATCTCCCGAAAAAAGGCAATTCGGTCATCAATCGGCTGCTCACTCACCGAACGTGCCAACGCCAGATAATCCTCAAAATGCCGTGACTCAGATTTGAGCAAATAGCGATAAAATTTGGCCAATTCATCATCGACATAAGGTGCTAGCGCGGCAAACCGCTCACACGAGCGTGCCTCGACAAATGCGCCAACAATCAAGACATCGACCAACGCCGCTGGCTCATAAGTACGCACATGCTTGCGCAAACCTGCCGCGTAACGACTGGCACTGACCGCCACCCACGGCTGGCCACGTTGCTGCATGATCTGCATCACTTGCTCATAGTGCAGCATCTCCTCACGCACCAACTGCGCCAGCTTCATTTGTAATTCGGTAAAATAGCCGTAACGGTACATCAGGTTCATCGCGGTACTGGCGGCTTTTTTTTCACAGTTGGCATGATCTTGTAACAACATCGGAATCTGTTGTGCCGCCTGCTCCAGCCATGCTTGCGGGGTTGCACAGGCCAAAAACTCCCGAACGGGATGCAAAATATCGACTGCCATATTCACAATAGGTTGATCCTCTTCAAAAAGCGTTCAGGTATCTCGCTCTGTCTGCGGCTATACTAGACGCAACACAACATGGCGATACATATCGCCTCAACATCAGATTTAACATTTGGAGCGGCACATGGGCAAGACAGTATTCATGATTCACGGCATGGCCAGTGGTCAATGGGCTTGGGACAATTATCGCAGTGTGTTGGAGGCGGCTGGCTATACCTGTGTCGCCGTCACCTTGCCGTATCACAACACCGATCCGACGAGCGCAGCCGACCCAAAACTCGGCACGACCAGCTTACTCGATTATGCCGCCGCACTTGAACAACAGATTCGCGCTTTGCCTGAAAAGCCAGTCATCATTGGCCATTCGATGGGAGGCTTGATCGCTCAGATTTTAGCCAGTCGTGACCTAGCACAGGCTGCTGTATTGATTACACCTGCCCCACCGGCTGGAATTCTAGCACTGACCCCATCGGTGTTAAAAACGTTTTCCCCGATCATTGGCCGCTGGAATTTTTGGAAAAAACCGTTTCGTTTTCCACAAAAAACCGCCCAATATGCGATTTTAAATCGTCTATCGCCTGCCCAACAAGCCGCTGAATATGCAAGCTTTGTCCCTGAATCTGGCCGTGCTGCGTTTGAGATTGGCTATTGGATGCTGGATCGTAAACAAGCAACACGGGTTGATGCACAGAAAATCCACTGTCCGATGCTGGTGGTCGGCGCGACAGAAGATCGGATTACACCTGCTAGTGTGGTCAAACAAGTCGCCGAAAAATACTCAACCGCCAGCTACCGCCAATACAATCAGCATGCACATATGATCATGCAGGAAGATGGCTGGCAAATCGTCGCCCAAGACGTACTCACATGGGTTCAACAACACACGGCATAACCCTGCAATTAGCTTTGCGCAGCCTGTATTTTGGCTTTCATATCCTGTACCGCCTGCGCCAAGCCCACAAACACACTATCCGCAATCAGTGCGTGACCGATATTCAACTCGTAAATATTCGCGATCTGGGCAATCGGGCTGACGTTTTGTAGGTGTAGGCCATGACCCGCATTCACGATTAAACGCCCATCGGCATAGGCGGCAGCGTCTTGTAGGCGTTTCAGCTCATGCTGCTGTGCGTCGCCTTGTGCCTCGGCATATGCACCGGTATGCAGCTCAATGAGTGGCGCAGCGCAGGCAATCGCCGCATCAATCTGCCGTTGCTCTGGATCAATAAACAGTGACACCTGACAACCTGCGGCGGTTAAACGCGCCGTGGCTTGGCGAATTTTGGCCAGTTGTCCCGCCACATCAAGGCCGCCTTCGGTGGTCAGCTCTTCGCGCTTTTCGGGTACTAAACAGACATACTGTGGCCGAATCTCACAGGCAAACTCGATCATCCAATCCGTCACCGCGATTTCGAGGTTCATGCGGGTCTGTAATAATGGGCGCATGCGTCGCACGTCGTGGTCTTGGATATGGCGGCGGTCTTCGCGCAGGTGTAAGGTGATGCCGTCTGCACCGGCTTGTTCGCACAGTAATGCGGCTTTGACGGGGTCGGGGTAGCAGGTGCCACGCGCTTGACGCAGGGTGGCGACGTGGTCGATATTGACCCCTAATAAGACGCTCATGGCAAGGTTCTCGGCTTGGATTGCGATTGGATGGGCGGCAATTTAGCACAATTTGCGCGTGGGGTTCTGCAACGTTGGCTTGACAGTGGCTGTTGGTTTTTAAGGATGGCATTTTTGATACGAACATTTAAATATATTGATCTATCCTTAGCATCATCTCAGAGCCTTCTCAAAAATTTGTCTATTTTAGCTAAGCATGTAAAGAAAAAATTAGCATGAAATGTACTTCACATCACCAAAAAAATATTCTATCTCTTCCAAAAATGGATTTTGAATTTTAGCCTTATATTCCAAATAGGCTGTTAGTGCAGCGAACACCTCTTTATTTCTACTCTTTAAAATACGCGATGCTTTAATAGTCAAAATACAAAAACTTTCTTTTTTCCAGATGCCTAATCCCGTATCAGGATCTTTAACCACGATCCTATTTTTCGGGTTAACATCATAATGGAAGCATATAGGCAAACCATTCATTAACAATAAGTACGTCATTGGAATTGCTCGCTCATCCCGTCCACTACTACCCCCATGTATTGTGAGTATTAAGTCTTTTTCTCTGTTTACATAAGCAATAGCTGGTTTTTGACAGAACTTTTTACCAATAGACTCATACAACAAAGGAATTTTTTCCCAGTCGCAGCGATTCAGAGTTTCTTCACTTGCTGGATTTTCCACTTCAAACGCCATTGTTCTTTTCCTCTTTAAAAATCAAACAGTTTTGATCAGACCAAATTAGAAACGCCGCATTCAATCGCGACTACTGTGCTAATCTTGCGTACAAGAGCTATCTCGACTCAATCGGCGACCTCTGATGAAAGCCAATATAAAGCTGTTTAAATACTGACGGCAACGCATTCCAGTCAGATGCAGCAAGTTGTGCAGGCACTTGCCAAAACAAATGCTCAAGCCACGCGACTTCGATGCAGTTTTGAGTAGCGGCATCACCTAACATGAATTGCTGCCGAAAAAACTCAAAAATCGCTGCGTGGGTTTGATGCTGTTGTCCGGCACGCATTTCCGCGTTCATTTCCTCAGCCAAGCTTTCAAACCAACAATAAACCGAATCTTCGACACTGTCCCAAAATTTCAAATTTCGCTGATCGGCACGCTGCGCCAAATCTGCAAAATTTGATTTAAATAATTGATATAAAGTCAATAACGAAGGGTTTGACATGTTTTTTCAGCCGTTTATTCGTGTGCGTTTAGCCCAGAATACAATCAAAACCAAAACATAGCCAACACCACACTCAGCCCCGACTACTGCGCCACAACGCCCGACTGTGTAACGGCTGCTCACCCAACTGCTCGGCCAGCACGCGCCGAAACACCCGCGTCAGCATTGGTAAGGTCGGCGCACTAAACGCCCGCTCAGGATCATTCATTAGCAGCAACACACTGCCCTGCTCACCCTGTTCAGCCACAACAAAGCCATGCCCCAACTCAAACCGATAACACTGCTCCGGTACGAATGGCTGCTGCTGGGCATCTTGGATAAAGTCAACTGGATAACCCAAACTGGTCAGCAAGATCGACTCAAAGCGGCGTAAGATTGGCAACAACTGCGGCTCAATCGACTGCGCAGTATCACACTCGGCTAAACTAAGTAACGCTGCATTATACGCCGCAAACAGCTCCGGCATCGGCTCCTCTAACGGCAATAAACGCACCAGTAATTCATTGAGATAAAACCCTGCAAATAGGCTTTGGCCTGACAGCGTATGCGGTGCACCAGCAGACTCGGCTTTACTAAAGCTTTTTAAGCTGGTTTTGCCAGACGCATACAGCAGCGTCGGCTGATATAGCTGCGGTAGTTTTTGCCGTGCCACGCCATCGACACGGCCAAACTCTAACGACAAAAACTGGGTCAGCTTGCTGTTTTCACGATAGGCACGCTGATGCAGCACATAGCCGTGCAGCAATTGATTGCGCATCATATCGGTCATAC
>JBBKWW010000004.1:0-2898 GCA_037969155.1 Moraxellaceae bacterium | reverse complement strand
GCAATATCAGCCGTCAGGTCGACTGGAAAGCCATAGGTGTCATATAGCTTAAAGGCCACTTCGCCAGCAATCACTGTGCCGTGCATCGCAGCCAATTCTGCTTCTAACAAGCGCAAGCCTTGCTCTAGAGTTTTGGCAAACTGTTCTTCTTCTTTTTTTAAGCTGGCTTCAATCACTGCCTGCCGCGCGACCAATTCAGGATAGGCCGTGCCCATCACATCAATCAATGGCTGTACCATCTGGTGAAAGAAATTGCCTTGTGCGCCGAGTTTGTTGCCGTGCCGCACTGCGCGTCGGATGATGCGGCGTAACACATAGCCACGACCTTCATTGGAGGGTGTCACACCATCGGCAATCAAAAATGCACAAGAACGCGTATGATCAGCAATCACGCGTAGTGACGGCTGGTTTTGATCTTCGATGCCGATGATCTCGGCGACCGACTTGAGTAGATCTTGAAATAAATCAATTTCATAGTTGCTATTGACGTGCTGTAAGACCGCACTGATGCGCTCAAGTCCCATACCGGTATCGACACTGGGTGCGGGCAGTGGATGCAGGACACCATCGGCAGTGCGGTTAAACTGCATAAACACGATATTCCAGATTTCGATATAGCGGTCGCCATCTTCTTCTGGTGTGCCTGGTAGACCACCGGCGATATGCGCCCCATGATCATAAAAAATTTCGCTGCATGGCCCACATGGCCCTGTGTCACCCATGGCCCAGAAATTATCGGAGGCATATGGTGCGCCTTTATTATCACCAATCCGAATAATCCGCTCTGGCGCAATACCAATATCATTTTGCCAAAAATCAACTGCTTCGTTGTCGGTGTGATACACGGTGACATACAGGCGTTCTTGCGGCAGATTCATACAGTCTGGGCTGGTCAAAAACTCCCATGCAAAGGCAATCGCCTCACGCTTAAAGTAATCGCCAAACGAGAAGTTGCCGAGCATCTCAAAAAAGGTATGGTGGCGTGCGGTGTAGCCGACATTGTCGAGGTCATTGTGTTTGCCGCCAGCGCGCACGCATTTTTGGCTGCTGGTCGCACGCGTATAAGTACGCGGGTCTAACCCTAAAAAACAGTCTTTAAATTGATTCATGCCCGCATTGGTAAACAATAGCGTCGGGTCATCGGTAGGAATCAGGGAGCTAGAGGCCACGCGGGTGTGGCCCTTGCGTTCAAAGAAGCTCAAAAAGGCTTCACGAATTTCGGCGGCGGATAGTACACGCGACACGGGCAACTCCTTAGCGGCGATCATCAATCAATAGGGCAATGCGAATCCGTGCCGCAGCAAGGAACCACAAAGGCCGAAGATTATAGCGGATCTGCGCTCAGCGGGCTATGGGACTTTCGCAGCAGATCTAAGAGATACCATCAATCGCATGAGGTGTGGCGCCGTGATATGAGTGCTGATGTGAGTTGCATCGCTTGATTTGACGCAGCCGATCAGGCTGAATCTGATCGACGGCTTGTCGTTGTTGTCGTGCATAGCGGTCTGTGGTTTGGCTCGAAGTCATGGGATAGCCTGGCCAAAAAATCGGCTGTCTGAGCGTGCAATAGGCTTTAACTGTCCAGTGACATAGATTTTTTTGTATGCCACTAGGGTTTGGATAGCCGACACTGTATAAAAACGCTTGATCCATGAGTCCGCTCACCCCCCACTTGACCAAAGGCTGTAATGGTCTAGGCAGCCAATGTTCGATAATACGTGTGGTGGCATCAGTGACACGCTGATTGGCGGCGTCGTAGTGAAACTCACGCATCCGGTAGAGTGGTATCCACTGGTCAAAAGCGGCTTTGCTGCTGGGAATCGCCTCAATATTCATGCGCTCACCAATGCCGACCCAAAAATTAAACCACGCCGCTTGCTCATGTGCAGTCATGGGTCGATGGCTGTGTTGTTGTGTCCAGCGAATTGGAAAGTCGATAAACGTCCACAAAACAAACAAAAATTCGTCGTTGTAAATTCGATAGTGGCTATGCGTTTGATTAATCCGTTCTATCGCTTGTCGACCAAATGCGCCATCCCAACCAGACTCTAGCATCAATCCAATCAGTATTTTGGTGTCGTCATAGCGTTTTTGGCCGTGATCAGCAAATTCGCGGGTACGGTCGAGTAGTCGTGAGACTTTCGGGCTGGCGTAGGTGTACAGCAGTGCCAGTTCTAAGGCGTGTTGGATGTCGATGGGAAATTCATAGCTCGACAGCAAGGCCACAATTTGCTGGCAGTCTTGTTCCACATCGAGTTGCGCAATGTGGTGGCGCACCGCAGGGTGGCGAAATATGCCGTAGCGCTTTGCAACATGGAAACGGCCCATACATCACTCCTGTTGGTGACGGACACGGTATGACGTTACTTTGATTAAGCCGCTGAATGTGCAGGTTCGCAATAGCAAAAAACATCAGCCCATCGCAAAAGAGCCGACAAATATGTCGGCTCTTGAGTTGCTGTATGGATTTTTGCTGACTTAGCGCTCTAGCAGTGCCAGCTTGTTTGGCTTGCCATCCCACTCGGCGGCATCGGCTGGACGCTCACCAATTTGGGTGATATTCGGCCATTTATCCGCCAGTTCAGCATTGAGCGCGATAAAGACCTCTTGGCCTTTTGGCACCTCGTCTTCCGAAAAAATCGCATTGGCGGGGCATTCTGGCTCACACAAAGCGCAGTCGATGCACTCATCTGGATGAATGACCAGAAAATTGGGGCCTGCGTAAAAGCAATCTACAGGGCATACTTCAACGCAATCTTGGTATTTGCATTTGATACAGTTTTCAGTGACAACAAAGGTCATGGCGGCTCGCTACCTGACTAAACAATTCAATGTCGGCTAGTTTAGGCGTTTTTAGGCAGTTGTCACAATTGCTTTCGCTGATATGTCTGATAGATT
>JBBKWW010000003.1:0-6897 GCA_037969155.1 Moraxellaceae bacterium | reverse complement strand
TGCAACATCACCGGCAGCTCAAACTGCTCGGCCAGTTCAAGCTGTTGTGCAAATAAATCTTGTTGCGCCTGATACACCTGCGGCTGCTTCATCTGATCGGTATAGGTATCCAGCCCGATTTCACCAATCGCCACACACGCATGGCCACGCAAAAACTGCTCTAATCGTAAAATGTCATCCGGCTGATGCTCCAGCATATAAAATGGATGCAAACCCGCCGCCAGATAAGCGATGGGTGCATTCACTGTTTGATTTTCTGACTGCTGGTTAATTTGGGCTTGAACAGTGGCCAGTCGATCAAAATAACGCGCCAAAAACCCGATCAACACCAAACCCTGCACACCTTGCTGTGCGGCCGAAGTCACTAACGCCGACCGATCCACATCAAACTCTGGCACATCAAAATGCGTATGCGTGTCAAACAGTTGCAGCATAATAAAAGCCCCCCTAACCAAGAAATCTGCTGATCGAACAGGGATAGCGTGCTTGGAACTGTTTGAGCCATGGATGGCGAGTTTTCCAAGCACAAGGGCTTTTGCTTACTTTTGGCCTGTCAAAAGTGAGGCCAGCCGCAGGCCTGAACAGCAGCCTTAAATTTCAACTGTCAGAGCTATCTCGCTAAACATCGGCTTAAGCTTACTTATCACCCAAATCGTACTCTTTGAGCAGTTTTTCGGTTTTGGCATTGCTGATTTTTTTGATCAGTTTTTCGGCTTCGGACTGGTCGCGGATGGTTTTGGTCATGGTAATCGTTGAACCGGTCAAAAACAGCGTGCCCATCACCAGATAGCCTTTGATCCACCAATCGACCGGCACAAAGAAAATTCCCGCCAATAATGCCGCCATCGCTGCGACAAAGCTGACTTTGACAAAAAACACCCACGACGCAGAGTCACGCTGAATATGCTCTTCCATTTTAGCCATCCGTTTAGATTGTTATCGCCAAAATATAACAGATTCACGCCCCAGCCACTAAGCGCCGCGCACTGATAATCCCCGGCTGCTGCTCCAAGCGTGCCAATAAGCGCGACAACTGCGCCAAGCCTTTGACCTCAATCGTCAACCGCATATTGGCGATGCCGTTTTGTTCGCTCAGTGTATTCACTTGCCGGATATTAATATGATCGGCAAACACCACTTGGGTCAGATCTTTCAATAAGCCGCGCCGATCATAGGCTTCGACCACGATTTCGATGGTCTGCCCTCGCGTCGCTTGCAACTCCCAATTGGCCTCAATCACCCGCTCTGGCTCACGTGCCAATAAGCGCTGATACTCGACACAGGCCAAATGGTGAATACTCACGCCACGATGCAAGGTGATATAGCCGCCAATCGGCTCACCATGTACCGGCTGACAACACTGTGCAAAGTGCAACTCGACGTTGTCTAACCCATCAATCAAAATGCCATGCGCAGATAAAGTCTGGCTAGCACGCGGATGCAACGCGGGCTTGAGCACCAGCTCTGGCTCAGCCTGATCCAGATGCATTTGTCGATTAATCTGCCGCATCAGTTGAGTCAGGCTGATATCACCCGTCACCAAGCCACAGAGAACATCCTCGCCAGTTTTGACATTAAAATGCTGACTATAGTCATGTAAGTCGATGCTTTTGGGATGAATCGCCAGGCGCACCAGCTCTTTATTCAGAATATCTTCACCGATCTCGATATTCTTGCTGCGGTCTTGCTGCCGAAACCAATGCCGTAGCTTATCGCGGGCGCGTGCCGTCCGAATATAGCCGAGTGAATTGACCAGCCAATCCCGATTCGGCTCGCGGTCTTTTTTGGTCAGGATCTCGACTTGCTCGCCAGTTTTGAGCTGGTAGTTCAGTGGCACATAGCGTTGGTTGACCCGTGCCGCGTAACAATGATTACCAACCTCGGTATGCACATGATAGGCAAAATCCAGCACGGTCGATTTTTTCGGTAGCTCTTTAATATCGCCGTCACGACTGAACACATAGATTTTTTCAAACTCGCCCCAATCCTGCAAATCATCGGCGTCCTCATCGGCACTCGGCGCACTGTCCGAACGCTCTTGGTAGTTTTCAAGCACGGCTCGCAGTGAATGTAGCTTGTAATTAAAATGCTGATCGTTGGATTTTTTACTGCCTTCTTTATAGTTAAAATGCGCACATACCCCAAGCTCCGCCTCGTGGTGCATGGTAAAGGTACGAATCTGCACTTCCAGCGACTTGTTTTCGGCAATCACCGCCGTGTGCAGTGAACGATAGCCATTGGCTTTCGGATTGGTAATATAGTCATCGAACTGATCGGGGATATGTCGCCACAACTGATGCACGATACCCAGCGCGTGATAACAATCAGGCACACTCTCGACCAGCACCCGCAAGGCGCGAATGTCATACAACTGATCAAATGACAGTTGTTTGCTTTTCATTTTGCGATAGATCGAATAGATATGCTTGACCCGACCCGTAACATCCGCAGCAATCGCTTGAATTTGTAACTCTGCACGCAGCAGATGAATCACGGTTTGGATGTACTGCTCACGCTCGATACGCTTTTCATTCAGTAGTTTAGCGATTTCTTTATAGCGTTCTGGCGCGAGAAAGCGAAACGCCATATCCTCCAGCTCCCATTTGAGCTGGGCAATGCCTAAACGATGCGCCAATGGCGCGTAAATCGTCAAAATCTCCCGCGCCACTCGCTCTTGCCGATCACGTGAGGCGGTCGATAACTCACGCACCGCAAAGGTACGCTCGGCCAGCTTGATCAACACCACGCGCACGTCTTCAGTGACCGAAATCAACATCTTATAGATGCCGGACAAATGCTCACGTTGGTTATTTTCAAAATGATCTTCGAGGCGTTTATTTTTTTCGATCAGATCAGACAGACGACCCATCGCCAAAGTATCACGCACTAAGGCTTGTACATCCAGCCCAAAAAATACGCCGACCTCGTCGAGATTGACGATCTGTTCACGCACACTACGAAATAATAAGGCAGCGACCAAGGTTTCTTCATCGACGCGCAAGTGCGCCCAAATATCCGCCATGCCGAGGCCCGTTATATATGCACTCGAACGACAGCTATAACGGGCATCAAGCGTCCGCGTCGCCACCAGCACACAAGCGCGGCGCAGCAAGATCAAATCCTCGACATCAAGCTGATGACACAAACGTGCCAGCCAAGTTTCGAGATCAATATCGGCCGCTGATGCCAACGTCATGGCGGTAGGCTCCGCCCCATCCTCTTGATGGCGCGGCAGCTCCTCACGAATCCTGACCATTTAGCCGCTCCTCTACCCTTTTTTGATGTACCACGGCGCGTACCGCCCTGCGTTTGCCGGATCGAATCCCACGATTTGACCCACCGAACAGCTCCGTTTGTACCCAGCACACATCCTATGCGCCCAATTAAATCTGGCCAGTCGCCCGATCAGCGTGACCAGATCATGTATTGACTGCCTGCTACTTAGACCCGCTCAAACAGCGCGATTGATTCGACATGTCCGGTGTGGGTAAACATATCCATCACACCGGCTTTTTTGATGCGATATCCCTTGCTCGCCAGTATACCAGCGTCACGCGCCAAGGTCGCGGGGTTACACGAGACATAGACAATTCGCTGGGCGTTAAAGCGATCCAAATACTGCATCACTTCTTCTGCCCCACTGCGTGGTGGGTCGATCAACAGGGCATCAAAACCCTGTGCCGCCCACGGCTGCTGCGAAAAGTCTTTGGTCAGATCTTGCGCATAAAACTCGACGTTATTCAGGTTGTTGAGTTTGGCATTTTCAAAACCACGCGCCACCATCTCGGCACTGCCTTCCACCGCGACCACGTGACCCGTGTCGCCGACTCGCTTGGCCAGCGGTAAAGAAAAGTTCCCCAACCCACAGAACAGATCCAGCACCCGTTCGCCGGCTTTTAGATCAAGCAAATCACAGGCCAAGGTCACCATCTGCCGATTAATATCCCGATTGACTTGGGTAAAATCCAGCGGTGAGAAGGCAAAGCGAATGCCAAAATCTGGCAACTCATAATGCAAACGCATCGGCGCATCCGGCTGATCAACGCGATGTACCGTGTCGTAGCCTTTTGGTTGTAGATAAAGCTGCCAGCCGATTGGATTGGTAAACGCCAACAACTTGGCCAGATCTTCATCGGTCAGCGGCTGCATGTGGCGCACGATCATCGCCACGCCATCATCACCGACCGCCATTTCAAGCTGCGGCAATTGTTCACGGATACTCAAGGTCGAGAACAGGGCTTTGAGCTCACCAATCCGCTCGCCGATCTGCGCATCCAGCACTTTACACACGCCAATTTCAGCGAGGAAATTACTATTACGCTCACGGAAGCCGACCAACATGCTTTCTTTTTTATGCACATAGCGCATGCCCAGCCGTGCCTTGCGTCGATAGTCGGTCTGGGTTGAGCGCAGCGGCGGCAGCCACTCATCGGGGGTCAAGTCGCCAAAATGCTTAAAGTGCTGCGCCAGTACACTTTGTTTAAAGTTAATCTGCGCATCGGTCGACCAGTGCTGCAAGCTACAGCCGCCACACACAGTAAAGTGTGGGCAGACTGGCTCGACCCGATCAGGTGATGGATTGCTGATGTCGATGGCGTCGGCTTCTTCGTATTTGCTAAACGATTCATTGATTTTGGCGGTGACGGTTTCGCCAGGTAGACCAAAAGAAACAAAGACTTTTTTGCCGAGTTTGGCCGGATTATGCTCAGGATGGTCGCTGTAGTGGGCGACGCCACGACCTTCATGCGACAGGGATTCGATGGTAAAGGTTAATGGCTCTTGCTGGCGGAGCTTTTCGCGTTGCTTGCGTCTCAAGGTTGTATCCAAACAGGTTTAAAAATTGGCGCAAGTATAACGGATTGTCGGTGGGTGTGCTTGGGGGCGAGTGTTTGGCTGCTGATCTTGCTAAGATTGGCAACCTGCATTTGTCTGTATTGCAACAACCACGCGAGGAACTGAACAATGGACGCTGAAATGGCACAATTCTCGGCTGATTTATTGCAATCGGTACGCAAGATGCAAGCTAACCAACGGGCAAGCACCACTCATGTGAACGTGTCTCAAATCGTTGATTTAAGACTCATCCGTTCACGCTCATCTATTAGCGCAGTCAGCGACGGACAGCGCGTAATCGCTTCAGATAATGTCCAACCATCTCGAGATTCCGCCCAATTTTTAAGCACGAATGTTTGAATCGCCATCCCTTTATGATCTTGCAGTACAATTTTATCCCGTACAAAAAGCCTAAACCAAGGTCGAGTGTCACGCACATAGCGAATCGCACCGATCTCGGCAATCGGAAGGCATTTAAGCTTAGATATCAAGCGCAACTTCCCAGTATGATATCGAAAACCTTGGTTGCTGATTTCGAGTAAGATTCGACATGAACTAACCAGTTGGTAGAGATACACAGACACTAAAAGCACGAGGAACCCTATCTTCTGAGTTTGATCAAAACCAAAACTGAAAAATATCAACGCACAATAAATCGGTTGCACGAGAAGGTTAAATTTAACGCTAAAAAAAATTCTTCGGAATCTGAAGCGAAATTGTGAATCAAGCATATTTACAGTCCTTTCTTTGAAGAATTATCAAACGATTAACCCTTGATGCCGACCCTCTGCGAAAAAACAATCAAATCACTCTAAGGCGCGGACACCTTACATACTGACAGTCCTTTGGAGCGCTTAATAAATTTTCCATCAAACGTCTTCAGTATTTTGACGTGCTCACACTTGGTCAAATGTAAAGCATCCGCAAAATCCAAACCAGACTCATGCCATGCCATCGCTTTTGCAATCAACAATGGTTCAGCCAGCACAACATTCGGCAACCCAAATACCTGCCGTAATGCAGTAATAATTTCTGTCGGCGAATAATTATACGCAAAACGTAACACCCACTCGGTTTCAAGCACCACGGTATCGGGAATAAAAATCGACTCTTTCTGGAACAACATCAGTGCCGTTTGATATTGTCTCTCGTCATCTTTAACCAACAATCGTACCAATAGATTCGTATCAACCGCGATCATGCCACTCACTCCGAATCCCTGCACGAACCGCATTCATCATGTCATCCACACTGAGCGCAGCTTGCGGGCGATTCAAACACCCTGCAACGTCGTCTAATACAGTCGGCGTAAAAGCAGCTTTTGGCTTCAATAACAAACCATCGTCTGTCTCGATCACTTCTAGTTGCATACCACTCGTCCAATGCCGTGCTGCTCGGAACGTCTTGGGAATGATCACTTGCCCTTTACTCGATAGCCGTGTCGTGGTCATCACTCACCTCAAAAAAGTAAGACTCAAGTAAGAATTATGCGAGTAGATTGGTACGAATACAAGTGCCTAATTTTCAAGCGACTCAGCTTCTTTAGCCCAACATCCGTTGATGCCGCCCTTCTGCCAAAAAATCCTGCGTCAGTTGCAGCCACTCCTCGTGCCCGCCGAGATCCAGCGCCCCGCGCAACAACTGCCAACGCAAATAAATCAGCCACGTATTCAGCACATCGCTTTCACAATACTGCGTCAATTCCGACCACTGCCCCGCGCGTACCATACCTGCCACGTCAGCACCACTCGTGCCTTGCTTACCTGCAAAGCCCAATAACTGCGCCATATGATCGAGCTTTTGAAAATTGCGATTGTTAAACATCGCCAACACATCCATCAGGTCAGTGTGACGTTGGTGATAGCGGTTTTGATAGTTGTTCTGACGCTTCCGTGCATCATGTTCGCCTTGATCGAGTAACCCGACCGCAGACAACTTGTGCAGCATTGCCCGATATAGAATCACTGGAATATCAAAGCCTGAGCCATTCCAACTGACCAGCGTCGGCTCACGCTTATCGAAGATACCGAGGAATTTTTCTATAATCTGTGCTTCGGTCAGATC
>JBBKWW010000002.1:0-6021 GCA_037969155.1 Moraxellaceae bacterium | reverse complement strand
AATGCAGCACTGAAGGTCACACTGATTTCGTGGTCATCCAGATCGGCAACACCGGCACTAATATCAATCTGTGTGCCAGCGATCTTGGCACGCAGGCCATTCAGTTGGCTCGTACCGCTGTTTAATGCACCACCCGCTTGGTCACTGGCCACTGCAATACCGTTGACACGGATGACCACACGACCACCGAGGAACGGCGCGGCGCGTGCGGCTGGATCTGGAGTTTTGGCAACAGCATTCAGGTATTGGGTGGTTGGTGCGACGGTATATTCGTTGGTTGCACCGACTTTAGTCATGGCAAACAGGCGTTTGTTAAAAACGTAGGACTCGCCTGCCTTGGCACCGTCTAGCCGGTCGCCTTTTAGCATCCCGCCAAAGTCACTGCCTGCCACGATATTGGCAATCAGGAACGGCACTTCGTTTGAACCGCGTGGGTTTGCCAGTTGGGTCATAAACGGTAGGCCGGTACTCAAGCGGGTTGAGATGGTGACCGATACCATTTCAGGTACGACGGAGAGTTGCTCGTGGTGGGCGTGGCTCAAGCTGTCCAGTGCGCTGTCGAATTCTTGTGAGCCGAGTAAGGCTGCCGCTTCACATAGTGCTGCTGTCACCAAGGTTGAATCTGGTGTGTCACCACCGTTGCACTTGGCGTACTCAGCGAGGCCAAATTCCAGACCATCGAGGACGTGGTCACGGCCTTTCGGGTTATTTTGGAATGCGGCGTGGGCAAAGATCATGCGCAGGCTTTCGGGCAGTTGTTGGGTCGCTTCAGCACTGCTGTACATGCTGTCAAACGCTTGCTCGACGTTGTTACCAGCGGTTTTGGATTTTTGGTAACCCGCCAAAAAGTCTTCAGTACGGGCAACCTCTTGCTGCATCTCTTGATGCAGTTTCATTTCTTGTTGACTTACTGGCATGTTCAGATCCTCTTGCCCGTTTGGGCGTTGCGTGGCAATCAATGCCCGTCTGGGCGATGGGTCAATGATGCGGCGGCAAAAAGAGGGTGTTTGATGGGTTTGCGCGAGTGTTTTAGGTTGCAGGATTGGCAGTTTAAGTATATTTAAGGCTTATCATTTGGCTCTAAGTCGACAAGGATGTAAGAATGAGTGATCAGAACGTCACCACAGTGCCTCAGCATCTTCAGGAGTTGATTCCAACAACACCTAGTGGTGTACTGAAACTGTTAGCTGCATGGGAAGGGGATGGCAGGTGGCGAATAGGGTTTTGGCGTAGTGCTATGTTGTCGTCAAACTAACTTGTCCTCACAAAACAATCGACTGTCGCTATTTCAATATAAAAAATTTTCACCTTCGTCTAAGCTGGCCTTATACTCAAACTTTTCCACATTGCACATTGCGAGACAAGACAATGCCTTACGTACTTAGCCCCTTAGCCAAAGAATTAAAAGACCTAGAACAACAAGGCCATTATGTTGAACTCATTAGCGTCTTAAAAGCGCACTTGACCCATAACAAACGTACTTTTGCTGACCCTTATGTTAAAGAATGGGTCGGTAAACGCTGGCGTAATCTGTTTATTCAAGAAGCAGTACAAGACAAACAGGCCGTCAAAGCGGCAACAAAAAAAATAGGCTTTGGTAAAGATAAACGCTCAGCCGAACAAAAAATTGCCGAGCGTTTTTTAAAAGGCGATCAACTGACTGTATGGTCAATCTCCATGCCGAGCGCACAATGTACAACGCAAATTGATACCAGTCTGATTTTTTGCCCTGGCTTTATCAATGGTCTTTTGCCTGCACATGCATTTGCGGAAGAGTTTCCGCAATTGGAAAAAGAATTTGGTTGGAATATTTTTCAAGCCGATGCTCACCCTATGCGCTGCTGCGAAGCCAACGAGGCCGATTTATTGGCCGCCATTTTAGAAGGCAAAGGCTTTCAGGCTAATCCAGGTGGCGCAAGTGACCAATTCCGCACGCCTGTTGCGCCAAATGACGTTTTTTTAATGGGCTATAGCAAAGGCGCGCCTGATATTTTGTCCACCTTGGCACATCACCACGACAAACTCGACAACAAAGTCAAATGTGTGGTGACGTGGGCAGGTGCAATTGGCGGCTCATATACGGCTGACAATTTTTATGAATTAATCAAAAATCTAGATACCGACTTATTAACGGGTCGTCTGCATGATTTTCTCAAACTGCTCGCACCTGGTGTGATTCGTAAAGGCCCATTACGACGGTTAAATGAGTATGACATTAAAGCGGGTGTACATAGCCTGACCACCAAAGCGCGAGCTGATTTTTACACGCAATATCACGGTTTACTGGATGAGTTGAATATTCCTATTATTAACATCACCACCGCAACAACCGCGTTTGAAGTACCCACATTTCAAATGGCTGACTGTTTGAATTTGACGCGCTACGATGGCAATAACGACATGCAACTGACGCAAGAACAGGCAAAGTTAAAAATCCCGATGGCCGCCCATGCTGCCATGTTACATGGCCATCATTGGGATATCTCCTATCCGCCATTTCCGCGTGCCATGCGCATGACTTCACCCCACTTAGACCATCCCTTTCCACGTAAAGCCGCTGTGATTGCTATGTTCAAATTGCTTGCCGAATTAGGTTTAATCGCCTAATCAAACCTTAGGATTTAAGCGGTTATCACTTATTTGCTTTCTCATCTACTCATGGTTTCAACAGCAAGCTACTACCCAAACGCCTCCAAATAATCCAACTCATCCCGCTTGTTCAGCACATACTTGATCCCATAATCGGCCATCGCACTGCTCCCAGTGCGATCCATCACCTCAAACCCCAACAACGCCGCCTGCCCCATCCGCGCCATCACCAAGTCGCCAATCTCAAACTCCCAGCCGGTCAAGCGACACGGCCAACTGCTCTTCGGCAAAGTCGGATCATATGGCTCCAATAACGCCATCGTTGGCACACCCTGCATATCGACAGCGGCATTATTTTCCAATACCCGACCACCCATAAAACGATCAAGCAGCAGCAGCTTGGCACGACCCTGCTGCACATAATCAAACGCATGATCATCCTGAGTGTTGACCGCACCCAGCCCACCCCAGCTCTCTTCATGCCGATCAGCACCGCCATCCGTCACTGGTAACAGCACCTTGCGATACACAAAGCAATCCATGCTGGCCAACGCCGTCAGCACAATCGACCGCACTGCAAGCCGCCGACCTTTGGCCATGTTTTCTAAGACAGGTTTCATACTCATGCTGGGTTCAGCCTCCGACGTGCGTCTTCAATCGCGTTTTGATATACCTGAGCCGACAGCAAACCTGCCTTGTGTGCTGCCTCAAGCTGCTTAATGCTCTCGTTATACAATCGGGTCGCACTGACTTGGCGTGCCTCAGCTTCAGCCGCTTGTTTGGCATCTTTGATGGCCTGCGCTCGCATCCGGCGAATCGCAGACGGTTTTTCATCAGATGCGACAACTGCATGGCGTTTGTGGTGAGCTGTAGCCTGTTGCTGCTCCAGCTCACGCCGAATCTGCGCGGGGGTCTTCTTGGTGGTTTGATCACGCTGTAGACCGTTGGCGCGGTCTTTCTCAATCTGGCCTTTGAGGTACTGCGTCCCAAAGGGTGACAGAATCTGCTGCATGACCCGCAGCACATGCTTACAGGCAAGCCCGTTTAAGTTTGGATTGGTGATCTTTGGAAAGCCGTGTTCGTCTGCACCGTAGTTATACTTGCCCAGTGTGGCGATATACCTGAAGCGAAACTGATGGTGTTCGCAATCACAGTCAAAGCGTACTGCACCATTCGCAATCTCGTTTTTGATACGGATCAAACCAAACGGCTTGGCTCCTGTAGTCGCTGATCCCCATGCAACAAACTCAACATCGACATAGTGTCGGTCTACTTTACTGTCTGGCCCTGAGTTGGTGATGTAGCGCACCACCCCGCCCTTACGACTAAACACATTGGCATACTTGATCTGCTCAGTGGCACGTTTGCGGTCAGGACGTAATGACCAATCAATCACCTGCTGTGGTTTGATACCACCGGCAAACCTATCCTTGGCAGTTTGGATATTTGTATTGAATGCCTCTAAGTCTGAAGCAGTAATCTTACGAACATGCCCACCCAGTGTGGTGTACAGCATCCGACTGGCATCATAAGACCCAGCAATATCGCTAGGACGTAGAATGACTGAAGGCTTTTCAGGCTGATCTATCTCAGCGTCAGCACGCGCTTGGCGTTGGGTGCGTTGAATCTTCTTTTGTGCGCTGGCAAGGTTCTTTTCCTTGGTCATGCGCTCTAACGCGGCTTTAAGCTGCCGCTGTCGTGCATCAAAATCACCGCTGGCCATTGCCCATCACCTTGTACAGACGTTTTAACACCACCACCGCAGACCCAAGCGGTAACACCAGATCCGTTTCAGGCAGTGGATCATCAATGCTGTTGACCCCTGCGGTAATCATCACCACGTCGGCATGGCTGCGCGTGCCGTATGCTCGCTGACTCAATAAGGTTGGATCGTGAACTTCATCTGGCATGACCTGATACAGCACATACTGATCTGACTGTCCTTTGGCTTTGAGCTGGGCAATCAGTTTCAGGACGGCGAGGCGGTAGGCGTTTTGGCTCATAGGGTTAACGCCTCAACACTGGATTGCCGGTCACAACAACTAGGCCAGTGGCTGGCAAGGCCGCGATGACCGCCGTGACATAAGGTCATATGAAGCTCCATGTGTGGGTTTAAGCCATAATTTGAATCAGATGGCTGGTATTGATAGGAGATTCGTCTTCTCTGTAGTCATCGCTACTGGGTTGATAGATAGTGCCTTGTTCATATTCAATTTTGAGCGTCTGAGGGTCTACTACTGTCCAACCGGGAGCAAAGACAAAATGATTCGCGGGTAAGTTTGCTGGCAGTGTTAATAAAAACGTGTATTTTGCGGTTATATCATCTGCTTCTAAGTTTGCGAATAAAAAATGTTCAAGCGTGCCATTGTCGCCATTTGCATCTAATGCTGGCACCGAAAAACCACCCGATTGTTGGGAAATAGTGATGACAGCTTGCAGGATGGTATTGGTTACCCTACTGGCCTGAATTGCAACCGCCGCCCAACCAAAAACACTAGGCTTTGCATTTAACTGGGAGATTTGTTGATTGAGTGCGGAAATCATTGCCAGTAAGTTGGCGTGCTCTAAGGCGTTTTGGTCAATATGGGCAAGCAAGTTTGTTTGCTGCTGCTCAATATCTTGGTTGAGATTTTGATCTGCCGTGTCACGGACTTGAGCTTCGGCACTGATCAAGTTCGCAAGATTGGCATGCTCCAATCCATTCTGTACCACATGGTTGTCAAAAACCGCCTGCATCGCATACTGCGGATGCGGATGCGCCGCCCCTACATGCTGTAGCATCAAGATGATGGCCAGTGCTGCATTTGGATCTGTAGTGACCGTGATACTGCCAACAGGAATCGATTCAAGCGCCAAGCCAAACGCTGGGGCAAAGTCGATATTGGCATCCACCACAACCAAAGGGCTTGCAGCCACTGAAGTCGCAAAAACCAAACTGTCTGCCAACAGTTTGAGGCCATACAGCTCTTTACGACTGGTTGAGGTCATCACACTGGAAAAACGCAGCGTGTTGCTGTTCGGCTCCACGATACCGCCTGATAACGGCCACCGGCCAATCTCAATCCCTGCGGCATCGTGGCCAGACACATGCGTCAACTGCAAACCTAAACCCGTATTTGCAGCATCCAGCGAAGCAGTTAAGCCTTCAGACGTGATCGTAAAAATGATTGCTGCCATCTCACCTAAGCCTATTGATCAATCGACCTAGTATTGCTGGGTGTTTTTAGGCTACTCGGTGACTTTGCGCTGTTGTAACCCACGCGCTGCGGCTTCAGCTTTCAGGCGTGCCATTGCATCGGATACCGCACCACTAGATACGGAACCAACAGACTCCACAGGAATCGGCATCACGTCATCCATAAACATGAATGCAAACACATCAGCAATGTCAGGCGACTTGATCCCCTTGGCGCTCATCTGCTCTTTGGTATA
>JBBKWW010000001.1:0-10043 GCA_037969155.1 Moraxellaceae bacterium | reverse complement strand
GGTGAAGGTTGCCGCTAACCTTCACCTTTTTTTTGTCTGCTTTTTGCGCACTGTTTTGTTGTGGTCTTCGTGTAGTCATCTGCCTGTTGGCCTTGAAAAAAAACGATCACCACCTATTTAAAGATTAAGTGTCGAACTGCTGCACACCTTGCAGTTATTAGAGGAGAAAAATTATGCGTTTTGAAAAATTTACCGAGCGATTACAAGCTGCGCTCAGTGCCGCCCAGTCCTTGGCAGCCGGTCGTGATCATACGGGTATTGAGCCGATCCATGTGTTGGCTGCTTTGCTGCAAGAACCTGCCAATCTCAGCTTACTGCAACAAGCCGGTGCAACAGTCGCCACGGTTAAAGATCGACTCGACGCGGCACTCGCGGCTGCGCCGACCTTGGCCAGTCCTGATGGCGATCTGAAGCTGACGCCAGAGTCAGTGCGAATTTTAAATTTGACCGATAGTTATGCCCAAAAAGCGGGCGACGACTACATCGCCAGTGAGTGGGCGCTTTTGGCGTTGTCGAGCCAAGGCAGTACCCAAAAAATCATTGAAGCAGCAGGCACTGACAGTAAGAAACTGCGTGTGGTGATTGAACGTATTCGAGGCAGTGAAAAAATCGTGAATCCGAATCAAGAAGAGCAGCGCGATGCGCTGAATAAATACACCGTCGACTTGAACGAGCGTGCTTTAGCGGGCAAGTTAGATCCAGTGATTGGGCGTGATGACGAGATTCGTCGCACCATCCAAGTGCTGGCACGGCGTACCAAAAATAATCCCGTGTTAATCGGTGAACCCGGTGTCGGAAAAACTGCGATTGTTGAGGGGCTGGCACAGCGTATCGTGAATGGCGAAGTACCCGAGGGCTTAAAAAGTAAACGCGTGTTGTCGTTAGATTTGGCAGCACTGATTGCGGGTGCGAAATATCGCGGTGAGTTTGAAGAGCGGCTTAAAGCCGTGCTGAACGATTTGGCTAAGCAAGAAGGCCAAGTGATTTTATTCATCGATGAGTTGCACACCCTAGTCGGTGCGGGCAAAGCCGATGGTGCGATGGATGCCGGTAATATGCTGAAGCCTGCGTTGGCGCGTGGTGAATTGCACTGCGTCGGTGCAACCACCTTGGATGAGTACCGCCAATATATCGAAAAAGATGCGGCCTTAGAGCGGCGCTTTCAGAAAGTCTTGGTCGATGAACCGAGTGTGGCCGATACCATTGCGATTTTGCGTGGGCTCAAAGAGCGCTATGAGCTGCATCATGGTGTGGATATTCAAGATTCGGCGATTATTGCCGCCGCTCGCATGAGTCATCGCTATATCACGGATCGTAAGCTACCGGATAAAGCCATTGATTTAATTGATGAAGCTGCCAGTCGTCTGCGTATGGAAATGGACTCTAAGCCTGAAGTGTTGGATAAACTAGACCGGCGTTTGATTCAGCTTAAAATGGAACGTGAGGTGCTGAAAAACGATGACGACGCGGGTAGTCGCTTACAACTGAAACAAATCGACGGGCAGATTGCGCAACTCGATAAAGAGTACGCCGATCTGAATGAAATTTGGCAGTCTGAAAAAGCCTTGGTCAAGGGCAGTCAGCAGATCAAAGATGATCTGGATAAAGCCCGAATTGCCTTTGAAAAAGCTCAGCGTGAAGGCGATGTGACCGAAATGTCACGGCTAAAATACGGCGTGATTCCTGAGCTTGAAAAAAACCTCTTGATCAGTGATCACGCTGCTGATGGCGATCAGCCGAAGTTGCTACGCAACAAAGTCACCGATAACGAAATCGCCGAAGTGGTCAGCGCTGCAACAGGGATTCCCGTCAGTAAAATGCTGCAAGGTGATCGCGATAAACTGCTGCAAATGGAAACGATCTTGCACAAACGCGTGGTCGGCCAAGATGAGGCGGTGGTGGCAGTGTCGAATGCGGTGCGTCGCTCCCGTGCAGGCTTATCCGATCCGAATCGGCCGAGTGGTTCATTTTTATTCTTAGGCCCAACCGGTGTGGGGAAGACGGAGTTGTGTAAAGCCTTGGCAGGTTTCTTGTTCGACAGTGATGATGCGATGGTGCGTATCGACATGAGCGAATATATGGAAAAACACAGTGTGAGTCGCTTGGTCGGTGCGCCGCCGGGTTATGTCGGCTATGAAGAAGGTGGTGTATTAAGCGAAGCGGTACGGCGCAAACCCTACAGTGTGGTGCTGTTTGATGAGGTCGAAAAAGCCCATCCCGATGTGTTTAATATCTTGCTGCAAGTGCTAGATGATGGCCGCCTGACCGATTCGCAAGGTCGGGTGATTGATTTTAAAAACACCGTGATCATTATGACTTCTAACCTCGGTTCAGCCGCGATTCGTGAGTTAGGTGCCGCCGCCGATAATGCCAGCATCAAGGCTGCTGTGATGGAGGCCGTGAGTGAGCATTTCCGTCCAGAGTTTATTAATCGGATTGATGAGTTGGTTGTGTTTCATGCGTTGGGTGAAGCACAAATTCGTGGGATTGCTGATATTCAGTTGGATCGGCTACGCGCACGCTTAAAAGAGCGTGAGATTGGCTTGACACTCGATGATCGCGCCCTCGAGCAACTGGTTACGGTCGGTTACGATCCGGTCTATGGCGCACGTCCGTTGAAGCGTGCGATTCAGACAGAAATCGAGAATCCGTTGGCGCAGCGCTTGTTGGCGGGAGACTTTGTGGCGGGAGACTTAATCTCGGTACGGGGTACACAGCAGGGGCTGACGTTCGAGCACCAGATACTGCATTGATTGGTAGATGCGGGGCGGTCAGCCTCAGCCTTGAGGCCGACCGTCACACAACCACGGGCTAACCTGCTCTGAGCATGCCGTGTGCGCGTCGCCATTGCAGCACGGAGGTGCGCACTGATTCAAGTGAGCCAATGACTTGCACATCTTCGATCACACGCCGCGAGCTACGCAGTCCGCCGCCACCCGTCCAAATCGCCACCGATAGCGGCAAGCGAAAGCGCAATTCTTCCAAAAACTCAATCGCCCGATTCGAGGGAAAAGATGCACTAAACGACAGCAAGACCACATCGACTTGATGGCGGGTGACGGCGTTGTGAATATCTCGAATCGGCATTTGTGCGCCAAACGAAATGGCATCGACTTCGTCCAATCGCAACAGTGCCTCGACCATCATGATACCGAGGGTATGATGCTCTTCGGGTGCTGTGGTCAGCATGATGCGAGGTTTTTGTGAGCTAGGCCGCAGATTAGACATGGCATTTCTGACGATGTTTTGCACTTGTTCCGTATATAAATGCTCTTCGTAAATCTCGATCACCCCACGCATCCACGCATCACCCACGAATGAGTTGGCATGTTGCATCAGATCCAATACGAAGGCTTCCAGACCCATGCGAATCAGTTGGTGGTTGAGATACTGACTGACGGCATACGGGTCACGGCTTTTTAACACGGCCAGTAACTCTTGCTCCAAATTCGGGGGGGATTTGGTCGTGACCTGTAGATTCGTGGGTTGATGGCTATTAACCAACTGCTCAAGCTCGGCCAGCCCAAGGTTTACGATTTTACCCGGTCGAAAACCTGCATCAAGCAGACGGCGCACCACGCGCAGTTTGTTGACTTGGTCAGGGGCATAAATACGATCACCTTGTGCATCACGCTCAGGGCAGGGGAATCCGTACCGGCGTTCCCACATGCGCAGTAGTTCTTTAGAAATGCCAGTTTCGCGCTCGACCGCATTGATTGGTAGCAGCACTTTTGGTAGTTCGTTGGCCAGTGATAAGGCCGCGTCGTCTTTCATCGTAGACTCTCCTGAGCACCGCTCATGACGCTGACTCGATTTTACCGAGTAAGCGTAGTTTTAAGCCATAGGGCAAGCGTTTGATCAGTTTCAGTGTGCTGGTAAAGCGCTTGGGAAAGCTAATTTCAAATCGGTTGGACTCTAATCCACTGACCAACTGGATTGCAGCTTGTTCCGCCGTCATCAGGTCAGGCATGTCAAAGTCGTTATTGGCCGTCAATGGTGTCGCGACAAAACCGGGATTCACCACTTGTACATCGATACCCCGCGGCTTTAAGTCGAGGTATAGACTTTCACACAGATTAATCAGCGCTGCCTTGGTAGGGCCATAAGCCAGTGCTTTGGGCAGCCCCATGTAGCCAGCAACACTGGCGATCACCACGATACGCCCTTGTTTCCGAGCCAAAAAATCCGGTACGACTAGATTGAGGACATTCAATACGCCGCCATAGTTAATCGCCATGCTGCGTTGCATTTGAACCACATCCATATCCCATGCCCGCATCGGATGATAATCAGCCGCACAATGTAAATACAGATCTAATGGCTGCTCAGCGCAAAACTGCTGATAAGCGGCCTGTAGGCTGTCTTGCTGGGTCACATCCACGGCCAAAGCCACGGCGTTTGGGTAGGTTTGCGCCATCTCATCGAGTGCCGCTTGGTTGCGTGCGCTGACGGCAACTGTCGCGCCTTTTTGTAGTAATAATTCAGCGGTCGCACGGCCAATGCCACTGCTTGCGCCAATAATCCAGACGCGCTTACCGCGCCAGTCTTTAATCGGATGATTCATGCTGATCTGACTCCCTACTACTATGGCGCGCTAAGCGATTATGGTTTTTGGAAAAATAACGTGACCTCACCGACCCGCACGCCAAATTTCTTGACCGTGGCGCGATTCATGAGGTGCTGATCATCATAGCGAAACATCCGATCATCGAACTGTACGTCGTAGGTGGTCTCACCCACTGGCAGACGTAGGGTGTATTGCCAACGAAACACTGACCCTGTCGCTTGACCCTGCGCCACGCCGATCACATCGGCTGCACGCCCCTCAAACCTGCCATGATCCAAGTCGGTGAGCGTCCAAATTCGCTGCTCTGTGCTGCCGTCATCGTAGACAAACCGCTCATCGAGCGTGCCGACATCACCGTGCCATGTGGCGTTGATATCGACGGTAAACCGACGTGCGATACTGCCATCGCGTTTTTCAAACTGTCCCCATGCTTTGATTTGACCATTAAAATAGTCACGTAAGTCGAAAGCGGGCTGGCTGGCCGCAGGGGATAGTTTGGCTGGCTGAGTGGAGCAGCCCACCAGCAAAACACCGCCTAACAGCAGGCTTGCAGTGATGGCTGTGTTCAAAATCGCACGTCGCATAAGTGATCACCTCTGCACCGATGATAACACTTTGTCCTATACAAAAATCAGTTTTTTGGCCTGAACATGCTTTGTATAAGAGGATTTTGCGCGTATTCAGCACGGCTTGTACGCGCTTAGACAGCTTTGTGCAGGTGCAGTTGATACACTGATGTGCGATTGCTTAAAAAGCCTGCTTCACAGTACACATAGTAGAAGCGCCAAATCTTAATAAAGCCTTCATCAAAGCCTTGTGCGCGGATCTGCTCAAGGTTTTGTTCAAACAATTGGCGCCAGCGCAACAAAGTTTCGGCATAGTCGTGACCGAATGCCAACGCATCACACCACTGTAAGCCGACTTGCTCAACCTCTTTACGTAAGCGGGTCGGCGAGGCCAGCATGCCACCTGGAAAAATATACTGTTGAATAAAGTCAGTGCTTGAACGGTAGCCCTCAAAGCGTGATTCGTCGATGGTAATCGCTTGCAGGGCGATTTGACCGTTTGGCTTGACCAGATCATGCAGTTGCTGAAAATACGAAGGCCAAAATGATTCGCCCACCGCTTCAATCATTTCAATCGAGACGATAGCGTCAAAGGCTTGTCCTTCTGCGACCCGAATATCTCGATAGTCCTGATAGCGTAAATCAACCATATGGCTTAAGCCCAGCTTGCTCAGGCGTTGATTGGCATAGGTGAGTTGTTCCCGCGACAGCGAAACGCCAGTCACTCGCACGCCGCGTAAGGCGGCATACTCGGCAAAACCACCCCAGCCGCAGCCAATCTCCAACACATGATCGCCTGCACAGACGGCCAGCTTATCGAATAGTCTGGCGTATTTGGCAGTTTGTGCAGATTCAAGTGACTGATGAGGTTCGCTAAATAAAGCTGATGAATAGGTCATGCTCGGATCTAGCCACAGCCGATAAAAATCGTTGCCCAGATCGTAGTGCGCATGAATATTCTTTTTGCTGTTGGTTTTGGTATTGCGGTTTTTCCAATGTTTAAACAGATAAAACAACTTGCCATACCATTTACCTTCAAAGGCGGCAGACAGCGCGGCTTCATTGGCCAAAGCCAGTTGCAACAGTGCGAGCAGGTCGGTCGAATCAAGCCAGCCATCACGATAACTTTCGGCAAAACCAATATCAGCACGCTTGATAATGGCATCACAAGCACGCCAGTCATGCAGGGTTAAGTCGGCGTGAATGCCGGCCTGTTGTCCAACGTAACGCTGTTTTTGACCGTCGGGTAAGGTGACCCGCAACTCCCCAACTGCCAGCTGGGACATGAGTTTGAGCAACAGAGGGGTTCTCCCAAAGCCGAGAACATGCCGTGCAGGTTTTTTTACTGGCTCAGAACGATCAAAGTCAATGGACTGATTCATAATGCATTTCCTGACGAGGTGCTGGGGGTGAACGGTGAAAAACCGCGCCTTTTTTCCAAAGTTTGAGCGCTTGCCAATGAATCCGCAGTACCACCAAGGCAGTACTCCAGCCATATTGCGCAAGACTGGACACAATCTGCTGCTGGTTGACCGGATGTGCTGTCAAGCTGAGTGTGGTGACCAGATCGGGTTGGGCTTGCTGGTTTGAGGATTGATTGTAGTGATCAATCTTCACTTGCTGCCGCTGCTCAGTCAGAGCAAAGCTAAACCGATAGTCACCCGTCACTGCAAAAAATGGTGAGACATGTAACTGTTTATACGCATGCAAGACGGTTTTGGATTCAATCGGTTGCAGATTTTCTGCGGTCAATAGGTAACTGAGCCGCACGCCGAAGGTGTTATTGACCTCACACAAGATCACTCTTAATTGATCGTCTTGATCGTAGGCAGCCCAAAAACTGACTGGATTAAACACATAGCCCAACACACGCGGCTGTGTGTTGATGTCGAGTCGGCTGAGCTGAAACTCTTGTGCTAGACCTGCCTGTTGCAGTTGTTGCTTAAACCATTGTAATAAGGGTGTCTTGCCATCGCCATGATCTCGCTCCAAAAAAGCCAAGGGCCGTAACTGGTTGTAACCAAAAAAACCATTGCTTTTAGGTGGTTGCATCAGATCTAGCCGTAAATATAACACCGGATAAACGAATCGATGCTCAATGGTACCGCGCCGATAATGCATGGTCTTGCCGTGCATCAGGTGCAAGCGACTGGCAAACACCTGTTGCCACGCCTGCTGTAGTTGCTGACGATATTGGATGCAAACACGGGGTATCAAGCGGTTGGCCATGGGATGGCGACTCCAAGTTGCTGTACCACACGCAGTGCGGAATTAAGACCATCCTCATGGAAGCCGTAGCTGCCCCAAGCGCCCGCAAAATAACAGCCTTGCGTGCCTTGAATCTGAGGTAACTGTTGCTGTGCTTTAATCGCAGCCGCATCCATCTGTGGATGTGCGTACTCAAACTGCTGGATGATTTTGCTGGGATCAATCGCTGTGACGGGATTGAGCGTGAGCATTAATGGTGTGCGAAAGGGCAGCGGTTGTAGTCGATTCAGCCAATAGGTCACTGCAACGGGCTGAGTTAAATCTTGTTGTGGGTGAGATAAATAATTCCACGATGCCCAAATGGCTCGCGTCTGTGGCAGTTGGCGGATATCGGTATGCAAGTAGGCGTGATTCGGTGCATAACGAATGCTGCCAAGGATTTGTAATTCTAAATCAGTGGCTTGCTGTCCAAGAATCGCCAGCGTTTGATCGGTGTGACAGGCGAACACGACCTGATCCGTGACTTGTTCAATCGACCCATCAGGTGTGTCGATCTGTAGCGTGATGTGTGAGTCATGCCGCTGAATGGCACGGACACGGTGCTGTAAGCGACAATCGGGTAAGTCTTGCAAAATACGCTGTACATATTGCCGTGACGAGCCGCCGACCGTTTTCCATTGCGGGCGGCCTTGCATGCTGAGGAGTACATGATTTAAGCAAAAATGTAAAAAACTTGCTGCTGGAAAATCTCGAATATCCGCCACGGCAGTGGACCAAATGGCCGCACCCATCGGTAACAGATAATAGCTTTGAAAGGCTTGGCTGTAATGATGTCGATCAAGCAACTGACCGAGTGACAGATTGTCACGCTCTGCTTCGATCAGATAGTGTGGTGCATAGTGACCAAAGCGAATGATATCGGCCAACATTTGCCAAAATTTAGGTTTCAACAGATTACGCCGCTGTGCAAAAACCGTATTCAGGCTGTCACCAGCCCATTCCAGCGCTGTTTTACCATCGGCTACCGACACTGCAAAACTCATGTCGCTGTCAGGGGTGACCACGCCGAGATGCTGAAAAAACTGGGTGAGATTGGGATAGGTTTTATGATTGAACACCAAAAACCCCGTATCGACGGGATAGCGAGTGCCATCAAGTTGCACGTCGACGGCATTCGAGTGGCCGCCGAAATAATCTGCTGCTTCTAACACGGTGACGTGGTAGCGGCCAGAGCGTTGTAGCAGCCATGCCGTGGCCAGACCACTGATGCCAGATCCAACAATACAGATGTGTTTAAGGGGCGATTGTTCAGCCGAGCGTGCGGAGCTACTGTGGGTCATTTTGTATAGTACAAAAAAGAGTTCGGTTTCAGTTTGTCTGAGAGATTGCTAAATTACAAGACTGTTTTTTGTATTTATCAATTCGCCGTAAAACTCTGCCGTTTAGGGCAGGGATGTAAGGCGGCGATGCCGAAGGTGTTAGGCTGTGGCGAAGCCCAGTTTAATGCCTTCATGGTATCGCTAAAAAGGCGTGAATTTAGGATGAAAATTGGTTAAAATACAGTCATGAAAACACTCAAACTCCGTATCAAAGACAAACATGCCAAGGTGCTGATTCAGTTAGCATCCGAGGCTAATTTCGTCTGGAATTACGTGAATGATTTGGGCTACAAACATCTGCGACGAACAGGTAAATTCTTCTCAGCCTTTGACATTGCTGCCTACACCAAAGGCGCAAGTAAATCCGGTTTGAGTTTACACAGCCAAACCATTCAAGCGATCACTGAAGAATTGGTCATTCGGCGTAAACAATTCAAAAAAGCCAAACTGAATTGGCGCGTATCCAATCCAAAATCCACAAGAAAATCATTGGGCTGGATTCCGTTTAAAGCATCGGGCATCCAATGCCAAAATGGCCAAATCAAATATGCAGGGCATTGGTTTGGTCTATGGGATAGCTACGGAATCAAGCGGCACAAGGTCAAAACAGGCTCATTTGTGCAAGACTCACGCGGTCGTTGGTACGTCTGTCTTGTGGTCGATACGCCAGAACCACTCCAAACCATGAGCAGCATTGCCACGCAAGGCAAAGCACCCGTAGGCATTGATCTAGGTCTGAAAGACTTTGCCACGCTGTCGAACGGTCAAAAGATTGAAGCACAGCGCACCTACAGAAAATATGAGCAAAAGTTAGGCATCGCCCAACGCGCAAACCAGAAAAAACGAGTTAAATCCATACACGCCAAAATTAAAAATATCCGCAGTGACTTTTTACACAAACTCAGCCGTCAGTTGGTCAACGACCACGCGGCAATCTTTGTTGGCAATGTGAACGCCAAAGGACTTGCAAAAACCAAACTGGCCAAATCAGTGTTGGATGCAGGCTGGACAGCGTTCCGAACCATGCTCAAGTACAAAAGCCAGCAGGCAGGCGTGTGGTTTGAAGAGGTCAATGAAGCGTATACCACCCAGACGTGTTCGTGTTGCGGCTCACGCCACAACAGTCCGAAAGGTAGAGCAGGACTTGGAATAAGAGAGTGGACTTGTCAGCAGTGCGGTACACTGCATGATCGCGACGTAAACGCCGCAAAGAACATTCTCGCGGCAGGACATTGCCGTCTAGCTGTAGGAATCCTCGTCCTTTAGGTCGAGGAGGATGTCAACCCGAAAAATCTGGATTTGGCCTTGATTGATGAGGTGCAA